>CANRBL010000001.1 GCA_947628835.1 uncultured Clostridia bacterium
GAACGATAATAAGTACTTGTATAAAACAAGGAATCAGTTATTTTGAATTTTTCAAAAATATTTTAAATAATAAGCCAATTTCAATAAGTAAACAAGGCTTAATAATGATGCCCTAAAAAAATTTAGGACATCTTTATTTTTTTATGGCTGACTAGTAACGTTACATAGTTACTGACTATAACTTATATATTTTTTTTATTATAAAAACTTTATAATATTACTTATATTCATGAAAAAAATTGAAATATTGAAGCTCAAACAAAATTTCCGATGATACATTTCTACAATTTTTTTCAATATTTTAGCACATCTCTTTGACGCCAAACTTACAAATTCATCAAAAACTATTGCATTATTACCATTTGGAGAATCAGAAATACTTCTAATTACAATAAATGGAATTTTATCTAAATAGCATACTTGTGCAATTGCTGCTCCTTCCATTTCTACACAATCAGCATTAAATTTTTCAAATATTTTTTCTTTCATTCTAATTTCTGTACAAAATATATCTCCTGTGGCTATTATACCTTTTTTTATTTTAAATTTATCATCACTTATTTTTTTAGCTACTTCTTGAAATTTATTAACTAATTCCTCATTACTATATATGTAATCTCCTACTCCAGTTATATAACCTTTTTTATGTTCAAATGCTGTAATGTCAAAATCATGTTGCACTAATTTATCTGCAATTACAATATCTCCTATATTCAATTCAGGATTTAATGCTCCTGCTACACCTATATTAAATATATATTTTACATTATAACTGTTAATTAATATCTGAGTTACTCGTGCTGCATTTACTTTTCCCACACCACATTTTACTATTACAAATTCTGTACTATTTATTTTACCTTCAAAAAATCTCAAATCATATATTTCTTTTTCTTGTATATTTGATAAAATCTTTAGCATTTCATTTAATTCTTCTTCAATTGCAACAATTATTCCAATTTTTTTCATCAATAATCACATACCTCTCTTATTTAAACATACCTTTAAATTAACTTTCTTTACCTATAAGAACAATCTTCTCTAATCTTGTTACCCTTTTATCTAATTCAATTTGCTCATCTTGTATAAATCTTTGTACCAAATCAGTTGTCCTGATTTTTTTATTAGTATGTTCTTCGCTTTCCATTATTACCTTTTTCAATACTATTTCAAGATTACTTGCAATCTTATCAAATAATATTCTATCTTCTAATCTGCCTTTTTCTAATTTATCTAATCTAGCTTTTATTTCTTTCTTATCTTCTATCCATTCTTTTTCTAATTTGTTTAACTTTTCTACTATCAAATTATTATTTTTTTCTACAGTTTCAACTCTATTTATTATAGCTTCTATTTTTTTATTTGTTATGCTCCATTTCTTATCATTTTCTTTCCATCTTCTATCATTTTCCTCCCATCTTTTGTCATTTTCTTCCCATCTTCTATTGTTTTCTTCCCATCTTTTGTCGTTTTCTTCCCATCTTTTGTCATTCTCATCCCATCTTCTGTTGTTCTCTTCCCATCTTTTGTCATTTTCTTCCCATCTTTTATTATTTTCTTCTCTAAATTCTTTTATTGTAGTTAGAATTTCATTTAAAATTTGTTCGTTCATAATTTTCCTCCTTTATTTGTTCATATATATGTAATATGTAAAAAAACTACAATATAAATAAAAAATTATTTATATTAATATAAAAAATGAATATATAACTTTATATCTATATGTTAGTAATAAAAAGATAAAATTTAATTTTGAATATTTAGATTTAATTCATAAGACAAAATATATACTTGACAATACCTGAAAAAATTTATTGGTTAATATGTTTATATTAAAACATATTAAATAAAAAAAATCAAGTATTTTTTTTATTTTTTTCACATATATTTAAAAAGTAATATAGGAGGGTTTGCTATTATGGAAAAAGATTTTTCAAATTGTCCTCCATTTATGTCATTTGATACTAATGATATAAATGGATTTAATGATATTTATAAAGATCCTATGTTTAATCCTATTATGCAATATGAGCAAGCATATTCATATTATAAATATCTAAATATGCAAATGGAATACAAAATAAAATGTAAAGAATATGAAAAAATTTGCACTACTTCTAATAACATACAAAATAAGAGAAGTGATATTTAAAATTTTCACTTCTCTTATTTTTATACTCTAGGAAACTTTTCCGTACTAGAGAAATATGGCAAGCCTTACATTCTAATTATGTATAAAGCAATTATTGCTAATCCTAATATCACTCTATAAATTGCAAATACTTTAAAACTACCTTTTTTTAAAAATTCAAATAAAAATTTTATAACAAATATTCCAACTACAAAACTAACAATAACACCTACTAACCATGGAATACTAAATACAAAATCTTTCAATTTTAATAAAGCTGCACCAAATACAATTGGTGTAGAAAGCATAAAAGAATATTTTGCTACCCCTTCTCTTGATACTCCCATCATTCTTCCAGTAGTTATTGTTATTCCTGATCTAGATACTCCTGGTATAAATGCTAATGCTTGTGATACTCCTATTAAAAATGTTTGTTTAAAATTCATATCTT
The DNA here is from genome assembly GCA_947628835.1 of uncultured Clostridia bacterium. Lineage (GTDB taxonomy): Bacteria > Bacillota > Clostridia > TANB77 > CAG-508 > CAG-269. The sequence goes on from CANRBL010000001.1 coordinate 2,583, forward strand.
CATATTCTATATCTGATTTTGCATTTTTGTCTACTATGTACAATATTATTCCCATTACTATTAAAGCACATGCTATTACTATAACATTAGAACCTAATGACTCTCCAATAAAATGGTCTAATATAAATCCTATAATTCCTCCTGGTATCGTTGCAAACACAATATACCAAAACATTCTTCCTTCAGGTGTTTTCTTTTTATGTATAACTTGATTATATCCACCTATTATCAATTTTATCCAATCTTTAAAAAACATTATTACTATTGCCAGTAATGTTCCCACATGTAATGCAACATCAAAACTCTCGGATATTTGCCAATTCCATATCCAAGGAATTAAATTTAAATGTGCAGAACTTGATATTGGCAATAATTCTGTAAGTCCCTGCACTGCTCCCAATATTATTGCTTGAAATATTGTCATTGTTTCCATATTTATTTCCCCCTTAACTATTTTATTTCTTCCAAAATATTATATATTGTATCTTTTATAAATTCTGCAGATGTTACTGGTGCTACTTTTCCTGGTAATGCTAATGCCCACTCTAATTTTATTTGCATTTCCTTAGCCGTTTCTCTATCTATACCTCCAGGATTAGATGCCAAATCTATTAATAAACAATCTTTTCTTACATAATTTAGACGATTTTTATCTAAAATTAATTGAGGTACGGTGTTTATTATTATATCATACTCTTTTAAGTTATTTCCTATATCATTAATATTTGTATAATTGTATCCATATGTCTTTATCCATGCTTTATCTTCAATTTTTCTTGCAGCACACGTTACGTCTACTGACAATGCTTTTAATTTATTTGCTAACACCTTACTAATTCTACCAAATCCTAATATTAAAACTTTACTTCCATGCAATATTCTATCTGTTTTATTAATTGCAATTTCTATTGTTCCTTCTGCTGTTGCTATTGCATTTAATACTGCAAGTTCTTCTCTTTTCATAATATCATAAAATTGAATTTTTTTATCATTTAGGATATTTGCTACATCTTGATTTATACTACCTGCAATAAATATTTGTGATTTTAATTTTTCTATTACTTCAACTATAGAAATTTCCTGATTACTAAACGGTGCATATATATTTTTACCATCTTTTGTAAATGGAACTGGTCCAATGACAATATCTGTATTTTCATATAATTTTTCTATATTTTCTGCTTTCGTAATATTATTACTTTTTAATAATTCATTTTGTTCTAAACCCAAATTTTTTACAATATTTCCATCATTTTGTAATTGTTTTACAAGATTAACATTTCTTGCATCTCCTCCAATTATCGAAATTTTATAATTCATAAAAACCTCCATTAAAGCTTTAAATTTTTGTTACATTTAAACCTAGCTTTTATAAGTAATATGTATATAATTATTACAATTAATTATATACATATTACTAGCTTTTTATGATTATTAATTTTCTCTTTCTTTTGGATTTACTAATTTTTGTTCTTCCTGTATTTTTGATTTCTTTAACACATTTATATCGTTATATCCTATTTTTCTCGTTATTTCAAACATTTCTTCTAAATGTTCTTTTGCTCTTATTTCTTTTTCCGTTAATTTTAATTTCTTATCCTTTTCATTTTCTATATCTAAATTAAATGGTATTGAAATTCGTGCCAAAATAGGTATAAATATTGTGTTATTTTTTACTTTTGGTACTATTTTTCTAGCATTTATATCTATTGCAGTATTTACATATTTTATTGCCATTTGCTTATCTCCTCTTATTAATGCAATTTTTGATAATTCAAAATAACAATCTGCACTTAATTCTTCATCTTCACTTGCTTGCAAAAAATATGCTTCTGCTTCATCTAATTCTTTATATATCAATGCTATCTCTGCTAAACTGTATTTTGTATTATATATTAATGAATTAAGAGTTGCTGCTTTTTCATAACACGCTTTTGCACTTTGAAAATCATTTAACATAGTATATGCAATTGCTAAATTATATTGTAATTCATAACTTGCGGGATTATATTTTAGTCCATTCATATATACATGAACAGCTTCTTTATATTTTTCTTGTTCTAATAATAACTCTCCTAACAACTCTGTTGCACTATTATATTCTGGCTTTTTACTCAATAAATTAGTTAACATTTGAGTTGCCTCATTTTTTTTATTTAACTGACTTAGCAATTTGGCAATAGTATAATATGAATCATAATCATTTTTTCTTATATCTATTAATTGGACATACTCATCTATTGCTTTTCTCATTCCACCTTCACCTTCATACATTTTTGCAAGCATTTTATGTCCATAATAGCTATTTTCGTATTTAGTTACTAAATTAATAAGTATCTTTTTCGCTTGTTTCTTTTTTCCTATTAAAAGATATATCTTTGCTTTTGCTATACTAAATACTTCTGCAAAATTTATTTTTTTCTTTTCTAAAACTATTATAGCTAATGGTAGTATTAATGATAATATATATCTTACTATTTTTAATGCAATACTTATTTCCATACTACATAGAATTTCAATAAAACTTATTGCTATTCCTATAGCTTCTAATATCAATACTGCTATATAAGTTGTATCATTTTTTTGTATCATTTTAAGAAATATTAGTACAAACAATGCAAAAGCTATTACTATAAATGCTAATTGTTCTAATATCATCATAAATTCTCCTTATATATTATACACCCACTATCGAAAATCCATTATCTACATGTATTATTTCACCTGTTATTGCAGATGACATATCACTAAATAAGAAACTTGTTGCATTTCCAACTTCTATTGTTGTTACATTTTTATGTAATGGTGCTTTTTCTTCTACTATATCTAAAATTGTTCCAAAATCCTTTATTCCTTTAGCTGATAATGTTTTTATTGGTCCTGCTGATATTCCATTTATTCTATAACCATCTTTTCCTAAATCTTTTGATAAATATCTAATACTTGCCTCTAATGCTGCTTTTGCAACTCCCATTACATTATACCCTTCTACAGCTTTTTCAGATCCAAAATATGTATAAGCAACAATGCTTGCTCCATCATTTAACATATCTAATTCTTTTGCTATTCTTGCTGTTGCAACTAATGAATATGCACTTACATCACATGCATGAGCATAACCGCTTCTTGATGTTAATATAAAATCATTTCTTAAATCTTCTGTATTTGCATGTGCTATTGCATGCAATATTCCATCAACTTTTCCATAGTCATTTTTTATTTTCTCAAAACATTCTTTTATACTTTCATCTGAACTTGCATCACATGTAAATACTTTTGATCCAGGTATTTCTTCAATTAATGCATTTATTTTTTCTATATTTTCCATTGTACTACAAGTAAATATAACTTGTGCTCCATTTTCATATGCTGATTGTGCTGCTCCCCAAGCTATACTCCATTTATTTCTTATCCCCATTATTACTACTTTTTTGTTTTTTAATATCATTTTTATTCCTACCTTTCTATATTTTTATTAATTTTTTATTTTATCTTATGTACCATCATTTATGTTACTATATTTATATTACTTTTTCAAAAATACTATGTATTTTTGTTAGCATATTCATTTGTAACAATTTTTTACATTTTTCTGAATTTTTCATACCTTTGTTCAATTAATTTTTCTTTAGGTATTTGTTTTAATTTAATTATACTGTCATTAATATATTTTTTTAAATCATTTGAAACCTGTTCTAAATTATTTTGTGCTCCTCCTTCTGGTTCTTGTATTATTTTATCTATAATTTTTAATTTTTTCAAGTCCTCTGCTGTAATTTTCATACTTTCTGCTGCCTCTTTACATTTACTTGAATCTTTATATAAAATACTCGCAAATCCTTCTGGAGAAAGTATTGAATATACTGCATTTTCAAGCATTACAACTTTGTCGCCTACTGCTATGGCAAGTGCACCTCCACTTGAGCCTTCTCCTATAACTACACATATAATTGGAACTTTTAATTTTGACATTTCCATCATACTTCTTGCTATTGCTTCTCCTTGACCTCTTTCTTCTGCTCCCATTCCTGGATACGCTCCTGGAGTGTCTATAAATGTTATTATTGGTCTATTAAATTTTTCTGCTTGTTTCATTAATCTTAATGATTTTCTATACCCTTCTGGATTTGGCATTCCAAAGTTTCTTTCCATATTTTCCTTGGCCTTTTTTCCCTTTTGTTCACCTATTACCGTTACAGCTACATTATCTAATTTGGCTATTCCTGCTACAATAGATTTATCATCTCCATATAACCTATCTCCATGTAATTCCATAAAGTCATCAAATATACTATTTATATAATCTAGCGATTTTGGTCTTTCTGCAATTCTTGCTAAACATACTCTATCCCATGCTGTTATTTTGTTACTCATTATATAACAACCTCCTTTCTGCTTTTTATTTGTGCAATCTTATTATTTTTGCAATTTCACTTTTCATATTTTTTCTTTCTACTATTCTATCTATAAATCCATGTTCTAATAAAAATTCCGATTTTTGAAATCCTTCTGGTAATTTTTGTTTTATTGTTTGCTCTATTACTCTTGGCCCAGCAAATCCTATTAAGCAGTCTGGCTCTGCTAATATAATATCACCTAAACTTGCAAAACTTGCTGTAACTCCTCCTGTTGTTGGGTCTGTTAATACTGATATATATAATAGGCCCGCTTCATTATGTTTTGCTAATGCAGAAGATGTTTTTGCCATTTGCATAAGTGATACTATACCTTCTTGCATTCTTGCACCACCAGACACACAGAATATTACTAATGGTAATTTTTTTTCTATTGATAATTCTATTGCAAGTGTTATTCTTTCTCCTACAGCACTTCCCATACTTCCCATAAGGAAATTTCCATCCATTACAGCAATTACAGCTTGTTCTCCTTCTATTTTACATATTCCACATTTTACTGCTTCTTCTATTTTTGTTTTTTCTTTTAACATTTCTACTTTTTTTAAATATCCTTCAAATTGTAATGGGTCTTTTGTTAATATTTCTTGACCAATTTCTTCAAATGTTCCTTCATCTGCAATTTGATTTATTCTTCTTCTTGATGATAGTCTAAAATGTCTTCCACAATTAGGACATACACTTAAGTTATTATGAACATCATCTTTATATAAAATTTCTTTACACTTGTCACATTTTACCCATTTTCCTATCATCATATCTGAGGCTTTTTCATTTCTATTCCTGACATTTTCCTCTTTATTGACCTTTTTTACTTTGTCTATTATCAATTTTTTTCCTCCTTATGTTTATTTTATTACACTTTTTTGCTAATTATCCATACATAACTCTGCTTCTGTTACTAATTCTTGCATTAATTCATGCACTGTAGTCATTTTATTTATTCTTGCAACATTACTTCCACAAAATATTAGGCCTTCTGTAATATTTCCCTTTACCGCATTTACCAATGCTTTAGTTATACAATATGGACTTTCTTTTGGATTACAAGTTTTTATGCAATTATAACATTTTGTAATTTTTTGCTTATTCTCATGAACTGTTTCTATAAATTTATTTTTTATTGCCCTTCCTGGCAATCCTACTGGACTTTTTATTATCTCTATATCTTCTTCCTTTGCATTTATATATGCTTGTTTAAATTCTGGAGCTGCATCACATTCTTCTGTTGCAACAAATCTTGTCGCCATTTGTACTCCTTTTGCTCCTAATTTTAAAAATTTTGCAATATCTTTTCCATCAAAAATTCCTCCTGCCACTACTACTGGTATTTCTTTTCCTGTTTCTTCTTCTATTTTCTTAACTTCTTCTAAAACTTCTTTTGTTATTTCCTCTAATTTTGGTCTATTTGCTTCTTCTAATTCCTCTTCTTTAAATCCTAAGTGTCCCCCTGCTTCTGGTCCTTCTATTACTATCATATCTGGTACATAATTATGTTTATTTATCCACATTTTTGATATTAATTTTGCACCTCTCGCTGATGATATTATTGGTGCAATCTTTGTCTTAGTTCCTTTTACAAATTCTGGTAATTCCTTTGGTAAACCAGCTCCTGATATTATTAAATCTATTCCTTTTTTTACACATTCTTTTACTATATCTGCATAATTACTTAATGCTACCATAATATTTACCCCTATTATACCATCTGGTGCTATTTCCCTTGCTTTATCTATTTCTTTATCTATTGCTCTTATATTTGCTCCCATTGGATTTTGTGTGAAGTCTTCTTCTTGGTATCCAATGTCTGCAGTTGATATTATTCCTATTCCACCTTCTTTTGCTACTGAACCTGCTAATTTATGCATTGATACTCCTACTCCCATTCCTCCTTGAATAATTGGATATTTTGATATCTTCTCTCCAATTTTTAAACCTTTTAATTTCATATCGTTCTCCTTTTTTTTCGAATTTGTTATATTATATATGCATTTTTAAAATTTTTCAAGTAGAATATGTAGTCAAATTTATATTTATACAAACACAGAAAAAGACACTAGTAAAATTCTTGATTTTTCTAATGTCTTAATAATTATTTTATTTAATCATTATTGTTCCAATAGTACGTATGGATTACTCTCTGTTCCATCTCCACCACTTACTTTTATTCCTGACTTTAACTTTACCAATGGTCTATATCCTATAGGCACATTGCCACTACCATATGCAGAATCATAACTGAATGCTCCAACATAGCCATAATATACAATAATAATGTCATTTGAAGAATTTTTATGAGCAACTCTCCAATTACTATTACCATAAAGATCACCTGATACACTCTTCCATAATTCAAGTGCATAACCAAGTGATTTATTAAATTGATCATATGTCGGTCCTCCAGTAGCAGATTCTGCAAATTTGTCATTCACATAACTTGTCCAATTAGATGTATCCGTCATATAACTAACCGTTGTATCTGCATTTGTACCAACTCTCGTAGGATAAACAGCTAATTTTGTAATTATATATACTATATCTGATTCTAGATAAAAAACTCTCCAGCTACTAACTCCACCTGCACTATACTGTACATATTTTCCTTTGCCCGAACTTGTATTTCCTAATACCTTTGCCAAATTATTAATTACATCCACTTCATATGTATTACTAATTTCACTTTCATCGTAATTTGTTATTTTACATGTTATTGTTACTTTTCCTATTTGACTCCCTGTTACTTCACATAACATTCCATTCCCTGTTACTGTTGCTTTATCTGTGTCACTACAATTCCATTTTATATCTTTATATGTTCCTCCCTCTTTACTGGCTTTTGCAGTTAATGTTATTGTACTGCCTACATCTACTAATTTTTCTCCGCTAATTTCTATTCCTTCTATATTCTTTGCATTAAATATATTCCCATTCACCTCTATATTTCCATTATCATCCATTTTTACTTCATTCCCACTATCTGTCAATATTTTAAACTTTCCATTATCCTCTTCATATTTATCTTTATAATTAGTATCTAAAAAATTCTTTACACTAGATTGCCTTCCTTCTGTTTCACACGCTTTCTTATACATTTCATACTCGTTGCCTATACTTATAGCCTCTTCTTCTGCTTGAGCTTCTTGCGTCTTTGTCTTTGCTGTTCTTGCTCTTGATATTATTCCATTCTCTCCTCCTAATGTTGCTATTGATACTCCTGCTAATATTAATAACACTATTATTGTGATTACTAATGCTATTAATGTTATCCCTTTATTTTTTTTCTTCATTATTTTCCTCCTCTTATATTATTTTTCAATTCAAAAAGCAGAAGTATTAACTTGTATCAAAAATTGACACAGTTTTACTTCTGCTTTTTTTCATATTTAATTTTATTTCTTTTTTATATTTACTAAACATAATGTGTGTGTGTGTGTGTGTACAGCCTCAAGGCTTTTAGCGTTTACTTTTTTCATTTGTATTTCTCCTTTCCTTCCTTATTCATTCATACTATAATAATTATATTCATTAGTCAAGTGTTTTTTCAATTTTGTCCTAGTAATAGTTACAAATTTTAAGTTCATTTCATATATTTACAAATTCACAAAAATGCTGTAAAATAATATCCAAATGGAGGTTATAAGTATATGAAAACCTATACATATATTTCAAAATCGGAACAAGAAACAATGCAATTTGCATATACCCTAGCATCACACTTAAAAAAAGGTGATATAATCATATTAAATGGTGAATTAGGCGCTGGTAAAACAAAATTTACAGAAGGATTTTTATCATATTTTGGCCTAGCAGAAGAAATATCAAGTCCGACATTTACCATTGTTAATGAATACAAAGGGCAAAATATCAATATATATCACTTTGATGTATACAGATTAGAAAATAGTGATGAATTTTATGCAATAGGTGGTGAAGAATATTTCCAAAATGGAATTTGCATAATAGAATGGGGAAACATTATACAAGATGTATTACCACAAAATTATATCGAAATAAATATACAAAAAGATTACACTAATGATAATTTACGCAATTTCGAAATTATTACTTATGGAAAAAAATTTGATAATATAATTGAAAAAATATTATAATTTAAGAGGTGATTTTTTGAAAACATTAAGTATTACTACTTCTAGCAACATATGTTCAGTTGCCATTTTAGAAGATGAAAAACTTATAAAGCAAATTACTATAAATGACGGACATACACATTCTGAAAAACTAATGCCAATAATTCAGCAAATTTTTTTAAAAACTAATTTAAATCTTAATAATATAAATTTATTAGTGTGTGATAATGGACCTGGCTCTTTTACTGGAATTAGAATTGGTATTGCCACAATAAAAGCATTTTCTGACAGTTTAAACATTCCTTGTATTGGAGTTAGCGCATTAGAAGCTTTATGTTATAACGTAACAACTAATAATAGTATAATATGTTCTTTAATAGATGCAAAAAATTCAAATGTATATTTTGGACTTTTTAAATTGGAAAATGGAAAATATACTTCAATACAAAACCTGTCTGCTATAACTCTTGATAATGCTATACAAATTTTACAAAAATATAAAAATGATACAATTACATTTGTTGGTGACGGCTCAAATTCATATAAAGATATACTAAAAAAATATTTTGAAAATTCTAATATAATTACTGATAGTATAAATAGTTATTATGTTGGTTTATGTGGATACAACAAATTTCTAAATAATTTTAATGAAGAACTATTACCATTATATTTAAAAAAACCTCAAGCTGAAAGAATGTTAGAAGAAAAAATTAATACTATGAAAAAGGATTGTGATTAGTTTGAATATACAAATACAAAATATGACTTTAACTGATTTAAACTCTATATCAAATATTTTAGAAAACGACTTTGATAATTTTTGGAATTACAACATTTTTAAAGAAGAACTTGAATGTAAAAATTCAGTATATATAAAAGCTATAAAAAATGATGAAATTGTAGGCTTTGCAGGTATAAAAATTATATTAGATGAGGCAACTATTACAAATATAGTTACAAAAATTTCTCTACGAAACTGTGGAATTGGTACACTATTACTTGATAATTTAATAAATCTTTGTATTTCTCAAAAACTAAATTCAATTACATTAGAAGTTAATGAAAATAATCATATTGCAATTCATCTATATGAAAAAAAAGGATTTAAAAATTTAGGAACAAGAAAAAGATATTATAACAACTGTGATGATGCCTTTATCATGACAAAATCTTTAAAATAAATAAATCTATATAATAAGAAACACTATAAAACTTCAATTTTAAGTGAAATAAAATATATAATTTTGAAAAAAGCGCATTGAAAATAATTAAGCTAGAAATTCTAAAAAATTTTATGGAAAGAGTTCACGTAGCGAAGCGAAGTGGAAGGGTGCCATAAAATTTTTTTTAGAATTTCTTTGAAAATTATTTGAACGAGCATTTTTGAGAAATATATATTTTATTTCAAAAAGAATTTCAGTAAATTTCAATTTTATTTATATTACTTAAAAATTTCTATTGTAACAATATCATTTCCGTTTTTTAGTCGCCATATATTGTATATCTTTAACTATAAATCTAGCTTTTCCTCTAATATTTACTAAATCCCCTTCATTTACTATTTTTGAAGGTTTTACTTCTGTTTGGTAATTTATATATACCTTTTCTTTTTTTAACATTTCCACAGCAACTGTTCTTGAACACTCAGCAACAGTTGATACTAAATTATCAATTCTCATAGATGCAACAACAATTTGTTTTCTTTGCATATTAATATTTAATCTGCGCAAACGATTAATATTTTCTAAAACTATTTCAGCTCTTGAAAATCTCTTTAATGAATTTAAGTTTTGTAATAAAAACTGAGATACTTCAGGGCAAATTATAATATCAGCTCCATCATCTGCAACAATTATATCTCCTATCTTTTCCCTTTCTATTCCCAATTTTATAACTCCACCTAAATACATTCTATGATTATATTGCCCTTTTAAATCTAATGGTAAATTTATTTTTACAACCTGCATAGTTTTTGAAATATATTTTTTAACAATAAACTCTTCTGTATCTTGTGGATATACAATAAGCATCTTTCTTTCCGCTTCTTGAAAACCTCCTGTAAACACAAATTGGTTAAACTCTATTTTTTGTAATAATTTTTCTATAATTCCAATTTGATATACATCTAAAAAATTAGTATTCATTAATTTATTATTCTTTTTCATTAAATTAATTTTGTCTAAAACCTTAGATATTAACAACTTATCTTCTTGCTTTGAATAGCTATCTATTATATCATGCTTTTCCACTTTTAATTCCTTTCTAATTATCCAATACACACTTTTTATAACTATACTTATTATAATGCTATATTTTTCAATTATTGCACAAATAATTAACATGTAACTAATACTATCATTATAAACATTGACATTGGCACTGTTAAATTATCTGTTCCCTTAATAGATACAGCTTCACATAAAGTTGCAATTATACTAATTATCACAGCTTTAAATAACCATAAACTTATTCCTAATGAAAATAAATATATTGATACTAAAATTAATGTTGTAATAAACATAGCAGTTGAACCCATTAATGATTTTGATGAATTTCCTATCTTATAAGTTGGACTTTTTACTGCTTTTCCAACTACTGCCGCTAACCCATCTCCTAAAGCCAAAACTAAAGTTGGAATTAAACCTAATATTGGTCTTTTAAACACTCCAAATGAAAATATAGATAATATTAATAATGAAATTGCAAAATACACTGTACCTAATCCTTCATTTTTTTCTCTTTCCATAACTTTTATTAAATTATATTTATAAGATAAATAATTTATTATAACAAATGTCGCAGGTGCAATTGATGCCCATATAACATTATTAAAAAATATCATTGCTATAACCCACCAAAATCCTAAAAATATATGTATAAATTTTCTACTTGCTTCTGTACCAAATTTTTCTACTTTTTTTGAAATAATTATTAGAAAAAATACAAAAATATATGATAATACCAATCCTACAAAATTATTCATTTACTCCTCCATTTATTACCTTTTTATAAATTTTATAATATCTTATCATATAATTACTATAAATTCTACAAAATATAAAATTTTTTTGTTATATTGACATACTAATATTTTAGAAATAAAATAATATTGTTTTAATAAATTTATTAACGGAGGTTTTATTATGTCATTAGTTACAACAACAGAAATGTTTAAAAAAGCTATGGAGGAAAAATTTGCAATAGGTGCATTTAATGTTAACAATATGGAAATTATACAAGGAATTGTAGATGCTGCTGCTGCTGAAAATTCACCTGTAATATTACAAGCATCATCTAGTGCTATAAAATATGCTAGAATTAATTACCTAATGAAACTAGTTGAAGCTGCAACAAGCGAATATCCTAATATTCCAATTGCCATTCATTTAGACCATGGACCTGATTTTGAAACATGTAAATTATGTATAGATAATGGATTTACATCAGTTATGATTGATGGTTCAAAATATGATTTTGAAGAAAATATTGCATTAACAAAGAAAGTAGTAGATTATGCACATTCAAAAGGAGTCGTAGTTGAAGCAGAACTTGGAAAATTAGCAGGAATTGAAGATGATGTTAATGTATCTGATTCTGATGCAATGTACACAGATCCAGAGCAAGCTGAGCAATTTGTAAAAGCTACTGGTTGTGATTCTTTAGCAATTGCAATTGGTACAAGTCATGGTGCTTATAAATTCAAAGGTGAAGCAAAATTACGATTTGATATTTTAAAAGAGGTAAAATCAAGAATTCCTAACACACCAATAGTATTACATGGTGCTTCTACTGTTATACCTGAACTAGTAGAAATGTGCAATAAATTTGGTGGAAATATTCCAGGTGCAAAAGGCGTTCCTGATGAAATGTTGCATGAAGCTAGTATATCTGGTGTTTCAAAAATAAATGTTGATACAGATTTAAGGCTTGCTATGACTGCTGGAATAAGAAAAGTATTTACAGAAGAACCAAATGCTTTTGACCCTAGAAAATATCTTACACCTGCTCGTGAATTAATAAAAAATACTGTACAACACAAAATTAAAGATGTATTTTGTTCTTCAAACAAAGCATAAATATCTGAAAAATCTATTGTTTTAGGAAAGTATGTTATATTACTTTCCTATTATTTTGTCGAATTTTGCGATGAAAATTTTAAATTTTTTGTCAAATATTATTGACATATTTTTCCAATGCTATTATACTGGAAATATCAAATTATATAATTTTGTTGTAACAACAATATATTTTTTCTATTTTTAGTTCAGTAATTTTTTTTCTTACTAACTATTTATAATAGTAATTAATTTCAAAACAAATTATGTTTTATATCATTGTTACATTCTACCAAGAGTTAACTCTATAAATTTATTTTGTTGAATACAATTTCATATTCAATAATAAAAAAGGAGGTGCATAGTTTTAGTTTTATACTATTAAACTATATTAAATGAACAGAAAACTAATATCAAAAAGTAATTTTGTATTAAGAAAAGTCATAAATAAAATTGAATGTATAGATATTATAAAAGACTTCATTGAAAGTATTTTACAGATAAAAATAAATTCTATAACATTAAATCCTTATTTATCACATATGGCAAAATATTTACCTTCGGAAGATAATTTTGGAATAGCAGATGTTAGAATTATAACAAATGATAATATTGAATATAATGTTGGAATTCAATTCATTGATGGATATTATGTGCAAAATAAATTATTATTGTATTATGCACAAATTCACGCAAATCAATTACAACATCAAAACTATAACAATACTGTAAAAACTATTACTATAAATATTTTAGATTTTGATTATTTTAATTCTAATACTTACAATAAAACTATAAAAATTAGAGAAAGTACTAATAGTGAATTTAATGAAGATATTGAATTACACGTTATAGAACTATCAAAATTTCGCAATCAAAAAAATACAATTTCAAATAAAGAAGATGCTTGGATTGCATATTTAGATGGAAGTAATGAAAAATTAACAGACTATGCAAAAAACAATTTCGAATATATAAAAAAACTTGACAACTGCTTAGAAAATTACTGGGTAAATGAAACTATGGAATAGGAGGTGTTTCAATCCATTTATCTTATAACAATTCTGATAAATTAAAAGATATTTTTATTGATTTAAATAATAAAAATATGATAATTACTTTGCTAATCTCTGTATTAAATTTAGATATTATTGATTTTAAATTTATTGATATAAAAAGCCTAAAAAATATTGCTGAATATCAATTTTCGCTATTAAAATGTGTATGTACTTTATCTAATTTAGAAACTCTTGATATATATTTGCGTATTATAAAAAAAGGAAAAATTAAAGAATCACTATTTTGCTATTGGTATTTATTATATGAAGAACAAGCTAGTAAATTTTCTAAAAAAGACATTTTTTCTTCTATTGTTAATAAAGCATCAATTTCAGATATATACTCAGAAAAGTACAAAAATAGCGTATTTTTAGAAATAGAAAATAATACTACTGATATTTTAAAATTTGGTACAGAAGTACATTTTATAGATTTTGTGAAATACATTGAATATAACAAAACTCAAAAACCAGAATTGAAAAATTGGCTAAATTATATAGATAAATCATCAAGCGATTTTTTAATGATAGGCTTAGTATCAAATAAAAGTGCAAATAATAATATTATTTCTATTATTTAATTATTATTTTTTAATTGATATTTTTTATATAATAGGGAACTACATAAAACTTTTTTTAGTTTTACAATATAAATTGAAAAAAATATATAATTTTTCAAAAATGCTCGTTCAAATAATTTTCACAGAAATTCTAAAAAAATTTTATTGCACCCTTCCATGACAAGCGTGAACTCTTTCCATAAAATTTTTTAGAATTTCTAGCTCAATTATTCTCAATGCGCTCGCTTTTTTCAAAATTATATATTTTATTTCAAAAGAAATGTCTATACGTTTCCTATTATATAAAATTTATTGTATAGAAATTTACTATGTAAATTTTTCTTACATTGATATATATAAATTATTTATTTTTGAACAATTTATATATATCAATGACTTATTCTAATGTGCATCTGTTAAAGTTTGCTTTAATGTAACAGTTATTACTGTTCCTTCTTCTACTGTATCTCCTATCGCATAATCTTGACTTATTACAGTTCCTTCACTACCACTTATTGCTATATTTAAATTTTTAGATTTTAACGAATTTTTTGCTTGTGCAATTGTCATACCTTTTAAATCAGGTACATCTACTGATGTTCTAGTTGTATTTTCTGTAGAATACAATTTTATAATTGAATCTGTAAATAATTTTGTTCCTGCTTTTGGTACTTGTTCCATAACTAATAGCGAATCTTCATTTCCTGTTACAGAAATTTGTACATCAAATCCATATGAAGATAAAATTTTCTTTGCTTCTGTTACTGTTTTATTTGTTACATCTGGTAAAGTTACTGTTTTACTATCTTGATTAGAGTTTTCTGTTGCATCTGATGGAACACCTAAATATGGTAAAATATCTGTAAGCATTTGTGAAACAACTGGTGCTGCAATTTGACCACCTTGATGTTTTCTCTCTTTAGGAGGATCATAAAGTGTTACTAATATAACAATTTCTGTATTTTCTACTGGAGATACTCCAATAAATGATGCTACATATCCTTCATCAGAATTTTCTCCAATTGGTTCTGATGTTCCTGTTTTTCCTCCTACTGAGTACCCATCCACTGCTGCATTTCCTCCTGTACCCTTCGTTACATCATATTCCAAAAGATTTTTCATTTTTTCTGATGTTTGCTTTGAAATAACTTGTCTAACTTCTTTAGTTTCAACTGTTGTAACTGCTCCAGTTTTTGCATTTGTTATTTCCTTTACTATTCTAGGTTGCATTAAAACTCCATCATTTACTATTGCAGATACTGCTGTAACAAGTTGAAGTGGTGTAATCTTAATACGCTGACCAAATGACATAGTTGCAAGTTCTACTGGTCCAACATTTTCTAAATTATGGAATATACTTTTAAATTCTCCCGATAACCCTATTCCCGTTTTATCAAAAAATCCAAAAGCCTTATAATATTTATATAATGTTGTTGCTCCTATTCTTTTTCCTAATTGCATAAAAGCAGGATTACAAGAATTACCAAAAGCTTCTTTTAAAGTTTGTTGACCATGTGGATTTGCTCTCCAACATTTTATTGGTGTTCCACTAACATTTTCTACTCCTGTGCATATGAAATCATTTGGTACATCAGTATCAGTTATATTTTCTTCTAATGCAACTGCTGCTGTAATTATTTTAAATGTAGACCCTGGCTCATATGTATCTGAAATTGATTTTCCATTCCACATTAATTGCAATGCATCTCTTTGTTGTTCATCTGTCAAAGTATCCCATGTTGTTTTTAAATTTTCAGATGGAACATAAGGATTATTTAAGTCATAATCTGGATATGAAGCCATTGCCAAAATATCCCCTGTAGATGGTTGCATTACAATTACATTTCCTCCCTTTGAACAGCTATTATCCTGTACAGCTTGTTTTAAGTACTTTTCTACAATTGACTGTATCTTCATATCTATAGTCAATGTTATATTACTTCCATCTTGTGCTTCTATATATTTTTCTTGAGAATTTGGAATTTCAGACTGACTTCCTCCCTTTGCACTTACTAATTTACCATATGTACCTGTCAATACAGAATCCCATGAATATTCTATACCACTTAAACCTTGATTATCACTTCCACAAAATCCTATCAATTGAGAAGCCAAGTTATTATTTGGATAATATCTTTTTGAATCTTCATCTATGTTTATTCCAACTTTTATTTCATTTTCTTCCATCCATTTTTTTAACTCATCTACTTTATCTTGTTCTACCTTTTTTATTATTGTTTGTACTGACGATTTAGTATTTTGTACTTTTGTCAAGGTCTCCTGATAGTCTAAGCTAAATATGCTTGACAGTCCTTGTGCTATTAATTCCTGATACTTTATTGTATCTTCCTCTTTTTCTTTAATAAATTTTGATGGATTTATTGTTATAGTATCTACCTGTTCACTAATCGCCAACGATTTTCCTGTAGTATCATATATATTTCCTCGCTTTGGACTTATTATTTGATTTATTGCCTGTTGCGAATATGCTAATTCTTTAAAACGCGTACCATCTACAAATTGTATTACTCCTATTCTTATAATCAATGCAAATAGTGCTACATATGTTGCTACTGTAATTATTTTTACTTTTTTTCTTGATATTGTATTTTTCACATTATAATCATTTTTTATTTCATTTTTTTTATTTTTATATTTCACAATGTTTTTATGTTTTTTATTCATATAATCACCACTTTTGTATTTTATCTTATTTTATATTTACCATATAAAAAAGTCAATAAAATACTTTAATTTTATTACTATTTAAGTTACAATTCACAGTTTATAAATAAAAACGTTATTAACTAATTAACTTTTAAGTAAGTGCGTAAGCGATCAACCGTAGTGAAACGAAGGGCGATTGGAGCAACTTACATACTATTTTTTATATTATGGAAGTTGCGACACACAAACTTACTTAAAAGTTAATTAGTTAAGAACTCTATAATATTTGACTTGTAACCTATTTAAGGAGGATTTTTATGTTATCAAAAATAAATTCAATGGCATTAAATGGACTTGATGGATATTTGGTAGAAATTCAAACTGATATCAGTCCTGGCCTTCCATCATTTGAAATAGTTGGTCTTCCAGACACAAGTGTTAAAGAAGCAAAAGAAAGAATACGTTCAGCAATTAAAAATTCTGGATTTGAATTTCCAAGCAGACGCTTTTTAATAAATCTAGCTCCTGCTGATATAAAAAAAGGAGGTTCTAGTTTTGATTTACCTATGGCTATTGGTATATTAATTGCCATTGGATATATTAATGAAAATAATATTAGTAATTTAGAAAAAAGCATATTTTTAGGTGAAGTTTCTCTTGACGGAAGTATAAACAGTATTAATGGTATATTACCTATGTGTATTGAAGCTTTACATCTAGGAATTAAAAATGTATATCTTCCAAAAAATAATATACGTGAAGCTTCTATTGTTAAGGATTTAAATACTATTCCAGTTGATAATTTAACACAATTAGTTAATCATCTAAATGGTATTAGTACAATAGAAAAAGAAAATTTTGATATTAATAATTTATTTAGCTGTCATTCTACACATAACTTAGATTTTGCAGATGTTAAAGGGCAAGAAAACATAAAAAGAGCCTTAGAAGTTTCTGCTGCTGGTGCTCACAATTGTCTACTTATAGGTAGTCCAGGTTCTGGTAAAACTATGATGGCAAGACGTTTGCCTACAATTTTACCTGATTTAACTTTTAATGAAGCTTTGGAAATAACTAAAATTCATAGTATTGCTGGAAAATTAAAAAATAATTCTTCACTTGTTACTACTAGACCTTTCAGAGCTCCACATCATAATATATCCCCATCTTCTATTATTGGTGGAGGTCGTATTCCTACTCCTGGCGAAATTAGTCTTGCACATTTTGGAATATTATTTTTAGATGAATTACCAGAATTTAATAAAAATTTATTGGAATTACTTAGAACTCCTTTAGAAGATAGAGAAGTAACTATTAGTCGTGTTAATTCTACACTTACTTTTCCTTGTAATTTTATGTTTGTTGGTAGTATGAATCCTTGTATGTGTGGATATTACGGTAGTGGTGTAAAAGAATGTACCTGTTCACCTGAATCTATTAGTAAGTATTTAGGTAAAATTAGTGGTCCTCTTTTAGATAGAATTGATATTCATATAGAAGTCAAACCTGTACAATATAAAAAATTAGATTCTAATATAAAAAATGAAACATCTAAGCAAATAAAAGAAAGAGTTGATAATGCTAGACAAATTCAACTTGATAGATATAAAGATTTTAATATATATTCTAATTCTGAATTGACTCCTAATCTTATAAATGAATTTTGTAAAATTAATTCTAATGGTAAAAAAATTCTAGAAAATGCTTTTGATAAATTAGGATTAAGTGCTCGAGCATATACTCGAATTTTAAAAGTTGCTCGCACTATTGCAGATTTAGATAATAAACCTAATATTGAATGCACTCATTTAGCAGAAGCAATTCAATATAGGAGTTTAGATAGAAAGTATACAGATAAATATTAAATATGAAAGGACTTTATATAGTATGATAATTAATTATGAAGATTCTAATTTTCCAATTTCTTTACGCAATATTCCCAATGCACCTAAACAGTTATATGTAAAGGGAAACATTAATTTATTAAATTCTATCGGTATTGCAATTATAGGTTCTCGAAATTGTACTGATTATGGGAAAAAAATGTGCGAATATTTTACAAAAAAACTAACCCAGTATGGATTAACTATAATTAGTGGAATGGCTGTTGGTATTGATGCCATTTCTCATATTACCGCAATCAAAAATAATGGAAAAACTATTGCTGTTTTACCCAGTGGTTTTAATCATATTTTTCCTAAGGAAAATATTAATCTATTTGAAGATATTATTAACTCTGATGGTTGTATTGTTAGTGAATATTCACCTGATATTTATGCTTCATATAATAATTTTTTAAAACGAAACAGAATTGTTAGTGGTTTAGCAATAGGCACTTTAGTAATTGAAGCAGGATATAGAAGTGGTACTACTGTTACTGCTAGACTAACTAATCAGCAAGACAAAAAAGTATTCTGTGTTCCAAGTAACTTAGATAATCCTAAGGGAATCAGCACAAATACTTTAATACAAAAGGGTGCTTTTTTAGTTACTTGTGCAGAGGACATTCTAAAACAAATTCCTGACTTAAATATTAATATTATTAATGAAAAGAGAAATCATTTTATAGATAATACCTCTGATTCTAAGTACAATTCTTATACTAATACTAACATTAATTCTAATATTAATCCCAATATTAATTCTAATATTAATTCTAATATTAATTCTAATATTAATTCTAATAATATTTCTAATAATATTAATTTTAAAATTAATCCCAATCTTTTAGACATTTACAATCTTATTAGTAATGAACCAATTGATATTGATGATATTATACGTCTATCTAATTTAAGTATTAATGAAGTTAATTATAAACTTACTATGCTTGAACTTGAAAATTTGATAATACAATTGCCAGGAAAACAATTTATTTTAAAAAATTAAACATATAAACTATAAGGGAGAATACTTATGTATAAAAAACATGAAATTGGTAAATTAGGAGAACAATTAGCTGAAAACTATTTAATACAAAATCATTATACAATTTTAGAAAAAAACTTTATGTGTAAACAAGGAGAAATTGACATTATTGCTTTTGGTGAAAATTATTTAGTTTTTATTGAAGTAAAAACTAGAAGTTCTCTTCTATATGGAAAACCTATAGATTCTGTTAACAATATAAAGCAAAAACACCTATATAAATCAGCAAAATTCTATCTATATCTTCACAATTTAGAAAATTATTTTGTTAGATTTGATGTTATTGAAGTTTATTTATATAATAATAAGTACAAAATTAATCATATAAAACAAATAACCATATAATCTTTATATGACAAAAAATTATATGATTATTTTCTTATACTTAATATAATTTTTTAAGTATATCTACTTACTAAACCACCTAGTATTTACTTCATTATTTTATTACTTTATTCTTTTATTACTTCTTTATTTTATTACTTTTTTTACTTCATTTAATATTTTGCTTTTCACTTGCTCAAGTTCTCCTAATATCATACAACCAGCAGCTCTCAGATGTCCACCTCCGCCAAACATAAAGCAAACATCAGAAACATTTACATAGTCATTTGAGCGTAATGAAACTTTATATCCAGTCCTATCTTTGTTTTCTCTAAGAAATACAGATACTTCTACTCCTTCAATATCTCTTCCAACTTCTACTAATCCTTCGTGGTCCCCAGGTTCTGCACTTACACTTTCTTCGTCATCTAATGTAATATATGTAAAGGCAACTTTTCCATTTTCAAAAAATTCCATTCTATCTGAAATTTTTTTGTTTAATTCAAAATTTGCCATAGTTTTTGTTTCTAATACCCTTTTATATACTTCTGAAACATTTACTCCTTTTCTTAATAATTCGGCTGTAAATTCAAATGTTTCTGCTGTAACACCTGAGTATCTAAAACCTCCTGTATCTGTTATTATTCCTGTTAATATACAAGTTCCTATTTCTATTGAAATCTCTATTCCTAAATATTCAAACATACCTACTAATATCTCACAACATGCTGGAGCTACAGGATTAACGAAATTATAATCTCCATACATATTATTACTACTATGGTGGTCTATAACCACTTTTGAAGTTGCTTTTTCAAATAATTCATTTCCAACCAATCTTTTAAAATCTGCACAATCTAATGATATTGCTAAATCATATTTTTTATCTATTATTTCTTTTTTTATTTCATTTGCAGATGGTAAAAATTTGAAACATCTGGAAAATTCTGGAATAATTATATCTACATCTTTATCTAATTTTTTTATTGCTAAATACATTGCAAGAGAACTTCCGACAGCATCTCCATCTGGATTTTCGTGTGTCAATATTACAATACTTTTTGCTTTTTTTATTTCTTCTAAAATATTATCTAATGTCATGTATGCTCCTTTCAAGGTTTTCCCTATAATTATTATTTCATTATATCTTTTAAAATTTTGTCTATTTTATCTCCATATGAAATTGAATCATCTATTTCGAAAATAATCTCTGGAGTATATCTAAGATTTATTCTTTTTGCTAATTCTGTTCTTATATATCCTGATGCATTTTTTAATCCTTCCATAGTATTTTTTATACTTTTACTATTAAATATACTTATATATACTCTTGCCATTTTCAAATCTGGTGTAACTTTTACCTTTGTAACACTAATTAAACCTGTTATATTTTGATTTTTAATATCATTATTAATAATATTGCTTATTTCTTTTTTTACCTGTTCATCAACTCGGTTCATTCTGTTACTATTTATTTTCTCTCTTTTCACTTTGTTTCATCCTTCCTTATGCAATTAATTTTTTCTATCTTTTTATTTCTTCCATGATATATGCTTCAATTATATCTCCTTCTTTTAAATCATTGTAACCATCTATTTGCATACCACATTCAAAACCTTTTGCCACTTCTTTTGCATCATCTTTAAATCTTTTTAAAGATGACAAAGTTCCATCATGTATTACAACATCATCTCTTATTACTCTTACTCCTGCATGTCTTTGTATTTTTCCTGTAAGTACATATGCACCAGCAATAGTTCCAACACTAGAAATTTTAAATGTTTGCCTTACTTCTGCAGTTCCTATTATCTTTTCTTCAAATTCTGGGTCAAGCATTCCCTTCATAGCAGCTTCTACATCTTCTATTGCTTGATATATAACTGAATATTGTTTTATTTCTACTTCATCTTTTTCAGCCATTGCTCTAGCACTTGCAACTGGTCTTACATTAAATGCTATAATTATTGCATTTGCAACATTTGCAAGAGTAACATCTGTTTCTGTAACCGCTCCTGTTGCAGCATGAATTACTTTTACTTTAACCTCGTCATTTGACAATTTTTCTAATGATTGTTTTACAGCTTCAACAGAACCTTGAACATCTGCTTTTACTATTAATTCTAATTGTTTTAAATTTCCTTTTTCCATTTCACTAAATAGATTATCTAAAGTAACTCTTGATGTTGCATTTATTGATTTTTCTCTTGCTTGACGTTTTCTTCTTTCTATTAGGTGCTTTGCTGTTTTTTCATCTTTTACTTCATAAAAAGTTTCTCCAGCTTCAGGCACTTCCGTTAATCCTAGTATTTCTACAGGCGTTGATGGCGTAGCAAATTTTACTTTTTTACCTTTATCATTTATCATTGCCCTTATTCTACCAATTGAAGATCCAACAACTACTGTATCACCAACATCTAGCTTTCCTCTTTGTACTAACATAGTTGCAATAGCACCTCTATTTTTATCTAATCTAGCTTCTATTACAACACCTTTTGCCTGTTTTGTTGGATTTGCTTTTAGCTCTAACATATCTGCTTGTAATAGCACCATTTCTAGTAATTGATCTATATTTTCGTTTTTCTTTGCTGAAATTGGTACATATATTGTATCTCCGCCCCATTCTTCTGGCACTAATTCATATGCCATTAATTCTTGTTTTACTTTATCTATATTACTATCTGGTAAGTCAATTTTATTTATTGCAACAATTATAGGAATACCAGCAGCTTTTGCATGATTTATAGCTTCTACTGTTTGAGGCATAACTCCATCATTTGCAGCAACTACAAGTATTGCAATATCTGTAATCTGTGCTCCTCTTGCACGCATAGCTGTAAATGCTTCATGCCCTGGAGTATCTAAAAATGTTATTTCTCTATCATTAATTTTTACTTTATATGCACCTATATGTTGAGTAATTCCTCCTGCTTCACCTTCAATTACATTTGTTTTCTTAACAGCATCTAATAATGAAGTCTTTCCATGATCAACATGACCCATTACTACAACTACTGGTGGTCTTTCTACTAATTCTTCTTCCTTGTCTTCTGAATCATCAAATAGAATATCTTCCTCTGTAACAACTTCTTTTTTAATAGCTGTTATTCCAAATTCTCCTGCTACCAAAAATGCTGTATCAAAATCTATTTCATTGTTTAATGTTGCTAAAACACCATATCCCATTAATTTCTTGATTACTTCAGCAGTAGTCTTTTTAAGTTCAGTAGCTAAATCTTTAACTGTTATACTTTCTGGAATAGTTATTTCTGTTAATTTAAATATTTTTTGTTTTACTCTATTTTCATCATTTTTGTTATTCTTTTTCTTTCCTCTTCTTCCTCTTTGTGTTGTTAAATCATAATAATCTAACATTCCACCTTCTTGGTCTTCAAACATATTAGATAATTGATTAGTTTGTTTTAATGATTTTAATTTTCCTTCATTTATTTCATTATCTTGGCTATTTTTTCTACTTTTTTTATTCTTTTTTGTCGTTTTATTTTCTTCAAATTTATTATTTATTTTTTTCTTATCTAT
This sequence comes from uncultured Clostridia bacterium, assembly GCA_947628835.1. Taxonomy (GTDB): domain Bacteria; phylum Bacillota; class Clostridia; order TANB77; family CAG-508; genus CAG-269. Next base: position 26,218 of record CANRBL010000001.1, read on the forward strand.
TGATTTATTGTATTCTCTAGTATTTTCTTTTTCAATAGTTGTGTCAATTGTCATTATATTTTTTATATTTTTTTCTATTCCTCTTTCATCTAGTGGTCTACTTCCAAATTTTTGATTATTATTAAATTTATTATTTCTATTTTGGCTATTATTATTCTTGCTTTGCTGATTATTTCTGTTTTGACTTAAGTTATTATTTTGATAGTTTATATTTCTATTTTGGTTATTATTCCTATTTTGATTATTATTTTTGTTCGGATTATAATTATTATTCTTATTATTATTTTGATAATTATTATTTCTATAATTATTTCTATTTTCTTTATTGCTATCACTACTATAATTGTTATAGTTATCATTATTATTAAATTTATTATTTTTATTATTATTTACACTATTTTTATTTATATTATTATTTCTATTATTTTGATTATTATCTTGTTTATAATTATTTAGCATACTATTATTCTGATTTACATTATTAACATTATTATTTTCGTTTTTATTTTCTGAAATTTCACTATTTTTTATTGATTGCTTTGTTTCTTTTTTTGCCATATCTATTTTTTCTTCTTCCCCTTTTAATTCTTGAGTTTTACTTTCTTGTTTTCTATTTGTCTTTCCTAGTAACTCATCCACTGTCATTGGTTTTGTAGGTTTATTTCTATATACTATATTATAATTACTGTTTTTATTTCTTTCTACAAACCCAATACTTCCATTTGCTTGTTTTTTTTGCTCTTTTTTTTCATTTTCTTGCTTGACATCATCATCAGCTATTATTACTTCTCTTCTTATTATTACTGGAGTTACTTCTTTTTTATTTTCTTTGATTACTTTCTCACTTTCTTCCAATTTTTTATTACTTTTTTTATTCTCATTTTTCAATATATTCTGTTCTATCATTTGAGCTTGACCTTCATCTACTCCACTTAAATGACTTTTCACTTCAATTTTTAATTTTTCTGCTACATCTAAAACATCTTTACTGGCTAAGCCTAGCTTTTTTGCTATTTCATATATTTTTATCTTACCCAATAATTTCACCTCCATTATATATTCTCTTTATTTCACTAGCCAAATTAATATCTTTAACTCCTATTATGGCTTTATTTATTTTACCTATTGATTTACTTAATTCTTCTATGTTTCCATATATCATCATATACACATTATATGTTTCGCAAATTTTTTTTAATTTTTCTTTAGTTCTATTTGAACTATCTTCTGCCACAATTACTAATTTAACTTTTTTTTTCTTTATCTCATCTATTGTGCTATCTGTACCAAAAGTTATCTTTCCAGCTCTAGCACATAAACCTAAAAGTCCTAATATTTTTTTATTTATCAATAATTACACCTCTTAAATTATCATATATTTCTTGTGTCAATTTAATTTCTAAAATTTTTTCAATTCTCTTACTTTTTATTATTTTATCTAAACATTCTATATTATTACAAATATATGCCCCTCGTCCTTGCATTTTTCCTGTTTTATCTATATAAATATTGTTTTCCTTATCTTTTACTATTCTTATCAAGTCTTTTTTATCCTTTTTCGAATTACAGCCCATACATGTCCTTTGTGGTATATGTACCATTTCATATCTCCCTTTCTAATTTTTAAGTTTCTGTATTCTCTTCGTTACTTTCCATTAATTGTCTAAATTGTGTTTCTGATTTTATATCTATTTTCCAATTTGTAAGCTTTGCTGCAAGTCTTGCATTTTGACCTGATTTTCCTATTGCTAATGATAATTGGTCATCTGGAACAACTACTTGTGCAAATTTTTCTTCTTCCTTTATATCAACTGCTAAAATTTGAGCTGGTAACAAACTAGATGCAATAAATATTGCTGGGTCTGGATTCCATTCTATTACATCTATTTTTTCTCCACTTAACTCATTTATAATATTTTGTATTCTCACACCTCTTTGACCTACGCATGAACCTACTGGATCAATATTTTCATTTTCTGAATATACTGCTACTTTACTTCTATATCCTGGGTCACGAGAAATACTTTTTATTTCTATTACTCCTTCATAAATTTCTGGAATTTCAAATTCTAATAATTTTCTTACAAAATCTGGATGACTTCTTGATACTATTACTTGTGGTGCACCTTTTTCTCCTCTTTCTACATCAAGAACATAACCTTTTATTTTATCATTTACTTTATACTTTTCTGTTGGCATTTGTTCTTTAGTTGGCATTATTCCTTCTAATTTTCCTAAATCTAAAATCACTATATTTTTATCAGCTTTTTGTATTGAACCTGAAACTATTTCTCCTTTTCTATCATTAAATTCTGTATATATAATATTTCTTTCAGCTTCTCTTAGTTTCTGTATTATTACTTGTTTTGCAGTTTGTGCTGCAATTCTTCCAAAATCTTTTGGAACTATTTCTACTTCTACACTATCCCCTATTTGCAGTTCTTTGTTTATTTTCCTTGCATCTTCTAAACTTATTTCTAATGCCTCATCATTTGCTCTCTCCATTACTTCTTTAATTGAATATACATGTGTTGCTCCTGTTTTTTCATCCATAACTACTTTTACATTATCTAATGCATCAAAATTTCTTTTATATGCTGTTACTAAAGCTGTTTCTATTGATTCTAATAAATATGCTTTTTCTATCCCTTTGTCTTTTTCTAATTCTTCTAATGCTAATATTAATTCTTTATTATCTATCGCTTTCATTTTTTTCCTCCTATTTTTTTATTTCATTGGTTCTATGTCCTATTTTTAACCAAACTTTACCAATCATACATTGTCTTTATTTGAGCTATATCTTTTCTTTCTATTTTTATTATGCTATCTTCTTCTTTTATTTCAATTGTTTCATTATTAAAAGCACTTAAAATTCCACAATATTGCTTTTTTCCTCTATTATCCTTTTTAAATAACTTTACTTCTACTTTTTTGTCTATATTTTGCTCTAAGTGTTTTTCTTTTCTAAGTATTCTTTCTATTCCTGGTGATGATATTTCTAAAAAATACTGCTCTTTTATTATATCTTTTTCATCTAATAAGTCTGTTATTTCATTGCTTACTTTTTCACAATCGTTTAAGTCTATTCCTTTTTCTTTATTGTCTATAAATATTCTTAAAAAATAATTTTTTCCGCTCTTTTACATATTCTATATCGTATAATTCATATTCTAATTTTTCAATTTTTTCTTTAACTAGACTTTCTACTTTTTCTTCAATACTCGCCAATGTGACCTCCTTTTACATAACAGAGGAGTGGGATTTGCTCCCACTCCTCTTGTCTCTTATCGTTTACTTATATATTATACCCACTTTTTACCAAAAATGCAAGCTTTTTTTTAAATTTATTACGAATAAAGTTACTGGATAATGGTTTTTATATACATTTTTGCAAAAGCATCTTTATATAAATACCATATTTAAGTATTTTTAATCATTCAGTAAATTAGTTATTTTTACATAATCATTAATTGATAAATTTTCTGGTCTAATATTAATATCTAAATTTGCTTTCTCTAAAATTTTTATTCCTTGTTCTTTACTGTTAAATATTTTTGTATTTGTTAACGCATTTAATAATGTTTTTCTTCTTTGCATAAATGCATTTTTTATCACTTTAAACATTTTACTTTCATCTTCAACATTTACAATTTGTTCTTTTCTTATATTTAACTTTATAACTTCTGATGTTACATCTGGTCTTGGTATAAATGATGTATTTGGTACTTCTAAAATTTTTTCAGAAATACAATAATAATATATTGTATATGTTATTGCTCCTGTATTTTTTTCTCCTGGTATGGCAATAAGCCTTTCTGCTACTTCCTTTTGTATCATTACTGTTATACTTTCTATATCTAATTTTTCTTCTATTAGTTTCATTATTATTGGCGTTGTTATATAATATGGTAAATTTGCAACAATTTTTACTTTTTTTATTTGATTTTCTTTTTTTTCTTTACTTATTATTTCTTTTAAATTTACTTTTAATATATCCTGATTAATTATATTAAAATTATCATACATTTTAAATCTATCATTTAATATTTCTATCATCTTATCGTCTATTTCTATACTTATTACTTTTTTTGCTTTTTCTAATAAATATTGAGTCAATGTTCCTAACCCTGGTCCTATTTCTATTACTAAGTCTTGCATATTTATATCTGCACTATCTATTATCTTTTCTATTACACTTTTATCTATTAAAAAATTTTGTCCTAAATTTTTATTAGCCTTAATCTTATATTTATTTAATAAAAAATTGGTTTCACTAAATATATCCATTAAAATTTACATTCCTTTCAACTCTTTTATTACAAAATTGCAAAAAAATTATTTTTTTTATTTCATATTTGATTACTGCAATATTCTATTTTTTTATTAGACTGAAAGATATTTCTAATTACCTAATATTCTACATTTAATAATTTATTTACTAAAATTATAAAGATTTTTCAAATCCCAAACCGTACCTTCCTTTGTGTCTTTTATAAGAATTCCTTGTTCTTCAAGAACATCTCTAATTGTATCTGCTGTTTTAAAGTCTTTGTTTTTTTTGGCTTCTGCCCTTTTTATAAGTTGCTTTTCAATATCATCTACATTAATATTAAGATTTTTAATATACTTTTCCTTTACTTCTGAAAGGAATTTCTCTGGTTTTTGCTCAAAGAAACCTAAAATTCGATAAACACTTTTTACATCTTCTAAAGATTTTGCCAAAGTATTCGCTATTATCTGTTTATTCTCTTTATTTGCTGATTTCATCAAACCGTTAGCATATTTGAAAATTGTATGCAAATTTGCAATTGCTATTGCTGAGTTAAAATCATCATCCATCACTTCTATAAATTTAGATACTATTGTTTTAGGAATTTCATCTTCCAAAACTTTTGATTTAGCATCTCCACCATTATTAGAAATAAATTCGTCAATTGCTTTAATCGTACTATAAAAATAATACATATGCCCTTCTGAAAGTTGCAAATCGCTATCATGCAAATCGATATCAGATGTATAATGCTTAGAAAGTATAGTATATTTGATTACTTCATAATTATATCTTTCTAAAGCATCTCTTATTGTTAAAGAATTTCCTAATGATTTTCCCATCTTCTGGCCATTTATCTTTATAAGCCCACAATGACTCCAATAATTTGCAAAAGTTTTTCCTGTTAAAGATTCACTTTGAGCAATTTCATTTTCATGATGTGGGAATACTAAATCTTTCCCTCCTCCATGAATATCGATTGTTTCTCCTAATGTATTTAAAGCCATAGCTGAACATTCAATATGCCAACCAGGTCTACCTTTCCCCCAAGGTGATTCCCAAGAAATCTCCCCAGGTTTTGCTGCCTTCCATATTGCAAAATCAACTGGATCTTCTTTTTCTTTATCTAGCTCAATACGTACACCATTTCTCAGTTCACTTACTTTTCTATGAGATAATTTTCCATAGTCGCTATCAGTTTTAACAGAAAAGTAAACATCTCCATTTTTAGTTACATATGCATGACCTTTTTCTATTAGCCCTTCTACAAATTTTATAATTTGTGGAATATACTCAGATGCCTTTGTCATTATATCTGCTTTCTTCACATGTAAAGCTTCCATGTCTTTTTCAGTTTCAAGAATTTGCTCTTTTGAGAATTCTAAAGCATTTTTTCCTAATTCATTTGCTCTGTTTATAATTTTATCATCAACATCTGTATAATTACGTACATATGTTACATCATAACCTCTATATCTTAGATATTCTGTAATCATATCATAGTCAATTGCTTGCCTAGCATGACCAATATGACTTAAATCATATACAGTAATACCACAAGCATACATTTTAACTTTCCCTTCCTCTATAGGTATAAATTCCTCTTTTTTTCCTGTCATAGAATTTGTAATTTTCATTGCTTATAACCTCCTTAATAATAATATTATTATAAAAAATATTAATTAACTTACTTTATATTATTCTTACAATTTTATATTCGCACTTTAATTTAACATTAATTTTTTATATCACTATATTTATTTTTTATTTAAAACATACTTTGTTTTTTATACTGTAAATTAATTTAAGAAATTTTACTTCCTTTACAATTTTTATTTTTTAATATAATTTTCATACAAATAAAAAACTATGTGTAATATTAAAATTGCCCACATAGTTTTATATTTTATCTTATATAATATAAATATAATTTCTTTGTAGGCATAAATTTTAATACTCATGTCTACTATAAACAGAGTATTATTCTATGCAACAACAACAATTAGAAATTATATTTATTAATACCATTTATATCTTTCCTTTCCTTAACAATTTAATTTATTATATGCTTTTTTATTATTTTTGTCAACACAATAACAACTGTTTTGTATATTTATTCGCATTTTATGAATGTTTGAGGAATTTTTTTATTTAGTTATTTAATTATATTTCTTCATCATCTTCTACAGAGTCTCTTGGTTTTAATAATGGATATAAAACTACATCTCTAATATTATAGCTATTTGTTAAAAATTGTAAGAATCTATCTACACCAAGACCCCATCCAGAAATTGGAGGCATACCATATTCCATAGCTTTAATATATTCATAATCTATACTCATAGCCTCTTCATCTCCATTAGCTTTTAATTCACTTTGTTTTAGCAATCTTTTTTCTTGTTCTCTAGCATCAACTAACTCAGAATATCCATTTATTATCTCTTGTCCATTTACTATTAATTGAAATCTATCAGAAATACTATTATCATTATCATTACTCCTTGCTAAAGGTGATAAATCTGTAGGATGTTTTATTAAAAATGTTGGTTCTATTATATTTGGTCTACTTACTTTTTTATATAATTGATCAATTAAATTTCCTCTTCCAAGCGTTTCTAAATCTTCTACTTCTAGATTAATATTTTTACTTTTTATCTCTTTTAATAATTTATCTGCTGTATCAAACTTATCAATGTCTATTCCACAGTCTTTTAATAATAATTCTCTAAATGAAACTACTTTCCATTCTCCACCAAAGTCAATTGTTTTATCCCCAATTTTTATATTCAAATTTCCATCATAAAGTTTTTCGAGAATATAAACAACCATTTTTTTCATAAATTTCATATTATCTTCATAATTCCAATATGCACTATATCCTTCTACCATGGTGAAATCTTGTAAATGGTTTACATCAATACCTTCATTTCTGAAATCTCTTGCTACCTCATAAATATTGTTAAAGCCACCAATAATAAGTTTTTTTAATGTTAATTCAGGCGAAATTCTTAAGTAAACATCCATATTATGTGCATTATGATGTGCTATAAAAGGTTTTGCCGTTGCCCCTGATGCTGTATTTTGTAATGCAGGAGTCTCTACTTCAATAAATCCATTATTATCTAAAAATTCTCTTAAAAGTCTAATAAATTTAGATCTTAATAAAAATTTCTTTTTTGCTTCTTCATTCATTATCAAATCTAGATGTCTTTCTCTGTATATTATCTCTTGATTTGACACTCCATGAAATTTTTCTGGTAAAGGTCTTAATGATTTACCTAAGAAAGTTAGTTCATAAACCTGAATTGTTTTTTCACCAGCTTGTGTTGTAAATACATCACCTTTTACACCGACAAAATCACCTATATCCGTTGTTTCATGAATTCTTTTATAATTTTCTTCTCCTAAATCATCTCTTTTAAGACATAATTGTATATGTCCTGATATATCACTTAAATCCATAAAAGAAATCTTACCCATTTTTCTTTTTGACATTATTCTACCAGCAATAGATATATTTTTCATACCATCTTCTAATTTTCTACTCTCTCCTATTGTATGTGATATTTCATATCTTTCTGGATGAACATTAATGCCATATTCTTGTAATTTTTGTAATTTATCCTCTCTAACTTTAATTAGTTCTTTGACATTAGCCATAAATTTCCTTCCTCTCATACTTTAATTTTTGTATTTTACATTACCATGTTATAAAAATGAATATTTTTATTATAATCTGTTCAGAAAATTTTATTTTCTAAATTCAATATACTTTTTTTACAGATTTATGATGATTTTTCCAAAAGAAAAAATCATCCAGTTTAACTGATTGATTTTATATCTTTTGTTCTATAAAGTTCGAACAGAATTTTCGCTGGCTGGGGTACTAAGATTCGAACTTAGGAATGCTCGGGTCAGAGCCGAGTGCCTTACCGCTTGGCGATACCCCAATATTTTTATATTTTTTATTTTATCATATATTTTTATTTTTTGCTACCCTTTTTATATAATTTTTTCAAATTTTGTTAATACATTATTATAGAACGAAAGCAGACATTATTAACATTTTATAGAACAAATCGGAAAGCCTTAATATTTCACTAATTTTTTTATTTTTCTTTGGCTTTCCGTAAATTTGTTCTTGCGCGAAATTCACATAGTGAATTTCTGTGCAATTAGTTTTATATAATAGGAAATGTCAGTATGACTTTCCTATTATATAAAAAAAACAGACTTCTCATCTGCTTTTTTTATATATAGGATTTTTTATGTTAAACATTTTTAATTAGTGGAAGCCCATCTTAGCATTTTTATATTTTTATAACTATCTAATACATAAGAATATTTCTCATATTCTTCCTCCCAAATTGCTCTTGGCACTTTTTCAAATGCATCAAAAATTTTTTCAGCTTCCATCAAATATATTACTTGTTCTTGTTTACTTAATTTGTCATATTTTTTTGATAAGTTATATAATTTATCAAGTAATTGGTTTGCTTCTATAAAGCTCCAAAAATCTTTTACATTCATTCCTGCTAATTTTATTTGCATTACTGCATATGCGATTAATCCAAAAATTATGAACATTAATATATATATTATAAAAAATATTGTCATAATAATCACCTCTTTTTATTTCACCTTTGTATTATTATCACTTACATTTATATTATAGCACAAAATTTTCCAATTCGCAACATTTTTGTAATATATTTGTAATATTCTAGCAATATTTGTAACATTTTCGTAATATACAATATTTTAAATATACTTTACAAATTAATTTTAGTAATATAAAATGTACTTGATATTTTTTTACAAATTGGGAATATTATAAAATGGAGGAAAACAAATGAAGAAAAAAAATGAACTTTCATATAATGACTTAAAAATGACCTGTGATACTAATATGTTTAAATTTGATACTACAGAAGGACTTGAAACAATTGTTACAGGTATAGGCCAAGATAGAGGAATTAAAGCTTTAGAATTTGGTATCCAAATAGATGTAAAAGGATATAACATTTACTTAGAAGGTCCTAGTGGTGTTGGAAAAACTCGATACACAAAAAATTATTTAGATAAAATTGCTTTAAAAAAGAAAACCCCATCTGATTGGTGCTATATTCATAATTTTGATAATCCAAATGAGCCAATTGCTGTATCTCTTCCTGCTGGACATGGTAAAGCTTTTCAAGATGATATGAATGATTTTATAAAAGATATAAAAAAGGATATACAAAAAACATTCAATACTAATGATTTTGAAAAGGAAAAAACTTTAATAAGACAAGAGTTTGAAGAAAAGCGAAGTGCTTTAATGGACAAATTAAATAATGATGCCTTAAAATATGGTTTTCAAGTAAAAAGCGCTCAAAATGGTATTTATATGATGCCTGTTATTGACGGAAAAACAATTGAAGAAGATGAATTTGAAAAACTTGATGATAATATAAAACAAGAATTTGAAGAAAAATCATCTATTGTACAAGAACAAATAATGGACGTAATTGGAAAGATAAAAGAAATTGAACGTCAATCTGATAAAAAAATATCAGAATGGCAATCTAATGTTGCTTTACTTACAGTAAATGTTCATATAAATTATCTAAAATCAAAATATAAAAGAAATAAAAAAATAAACAAATTTTTAACTGATGTTAAGCATAATATTTTAAATAATATACCTTCTTTTTTAGAAGATAACAACAATAATAATCAAAATAATAATCAGCAAAATCCAATGAACAAAAAACCTGATCCTTGTCTAAATTACAGAGTTAATTTATTTGTTGATAATAGCAATCAAGAAGGTGCGCCAGTTATAATGGATTCCAATTATTCTTACCATAATATTTTTGGTAAGTTAGAATATGAAAATTATTATGGTTCACTAAAAACTGATTATACTATGTTACAGCCTGGTCTTTTACACAAAGCTAATGGCGGATATATTATATTTCAAGCAAAAGACTTGCTTTCAAATGGATTATGCTATGAAGCATTAAAAAAAGCATTACGTATAAAAGAATTAGGAATTGAAAATTCTGCTGACCAACGTTCTTCAATGGTTATGGTTTCTTTAAAGCCTGAACCAATTCCAATAGATGTAAAAGTAATTTTAATTGGTAATAGTGAAATTTATCATTCACTTTTAGCAATAGATTCAGACTTTAGAAAATTATTTAAAATAAAAGTTGAATTTGAAGATGACGCCCCAATTAATGAAGAAAATGTTAATAAATTAGCAAGATTTGTTCATGGTTTTTGTGAACAAGAAAATTTGCCACATTTAGATAAATCTGCAATGGCAAGAATTGTTGAATATTCTTCAAGAATTGCTGGTGACAATACTAAATTATCAACTAGATTTAATGATTTATCTCAAATAATTGGTGAGGCTGCAACTTGGGCTCGTTTGGATAAAGCTAAGATTGTTACAGATAAATATATTATTAAAGCTCTTGAAGAAAGAAACGAAAGAGTAAAAAAATATGATTCAAAATATATAGAAATGATTAAAGAGAATTCTCTATTAATTGATACTAGTGGTAGTAAAGTCGGTGAGTTAAATGGTCTTACAGTTATGACTATTGGAGATTATACTTTTGGAAAACCTGCAAAAATAACAGTTAATACTTATACAGGTAAAGCTGGAATAGTAAATATAGAAAGAGAAGTTGAACTTTCTGGTTCTTCTCATTCAAAAGGTGTTTTAATATTATCTGGTTACATTGGAGAAATGTTTGCACAAGATATTCCATTATGTTTAACTGCTAGTATATGTTTTGAGCAATTGTATAATGGTGTAGATGGAGATAGTGCATCTAGTACTGAATTATATGGTTTACTTTCTAGCTTATCAGGTATTCCAATTAAGCAATCTATTGCAGTTACTGGTTCTGTAAATCAAAAAGGACAAATTCAACCTATAGGCGGTGTAAATGAAAAAATTGAAGGATTTTTCCAAATTTGTAAACTACGTGGTTTAGATGGTTCTCATGGTGTTATGATTCCAATTCAAAATATAAAAAATCTTCAACTTTCTGATGATGTTGTTGAAGCTGTAAAAAATAATATGTTTCATATTTATTCTGTTTCAAATATTGATGAAGGAATTGAAATTTTAACAGGCGTACCAGCAGGTAAAAAAGATGCTAATGGAAAATTTCCAGCAGGTACAATTAATTATTTAGTTTATGAAAAATTAAAAAAATACTCAAAAATAAGTGAAAAATAAATTTTCACTTATTTTTACTGAAGTTGTTAAAGCTTGCTTGTTACAACTTCAGTATGCAGATAAATGTAAACATTTATCTGCATTCCTATAATTTTGCTGACATCAAACCGCAATTATTTTCAATTATTATAACCAGGTTTTTCTAATAATTTAAACATATTTTTCTTATATTCTTCTACTCCTGGTTGATTAAATGGATCAACTCCCAATATCATTCCTGATACTGCACATGCTTTTTCAAAGAAATAGATTAAATGACCTATAGTTTCTTCATTTAGTTTTTGCATATTAATCATAATATTAGGTACATCTCCAGATATATGTGCTTCAACAGTACCTTCCATAGCCTTTTTATTTACATAGTCTAATTCTTTACCTGCTAAATAATTCAATCCATCTAAATTATTTTCATCAGAATTTATTAAAATATTAGAGTTTGGTTCTTTTATGTTTATAACAGTTTCAAATAAATTTCTTCTTCCATCTTGTATATATTGACCCATTGAATGTAAATCTGTAGTAAATTCTACACCTGCTGGAAATATTCCTTTCTTTTCTTTTCCTTCACTTTCTCCATATAATTGTTTCCACCATTCTGTAAAAAAGTGCATTTTAGGTTCATAATTTACTAAAATTTCTATATTTTTTTCTGATTTATATAATATATTTCTTGCTACTGCATATTGATAACATTCATTATATTTTAATTTACTATCTTCATATTTGTACTGTGCTACTCTTGCTCCTTCCATCAATTTATCTATATCTATTCCTGCTACTGCTATTGGCAATAATCCCACTGCTGTTAATACTGAATATCTACCTCCTATATTATCTGGTATAACAAATGTTTCATATCCTTCCTCATCAGCTAAGGTTTTTAATGCTCCCCTTTGTTTATCAGTAGTAACAAATATTCTTCTTTGGGCTTCTTCTATTCCATATTTATTTTCTATCATTTCTCTGAATATTCTAAATGCAATTGCTGGCTCTGTTGTAGTTCCTGATTTAGATATTACATTTATAGAAAAATCTCTATCCCCTATTATTTCTATTAAATCATTTATATAGTTAGGACTTAAATTATTTCCAACATATAATATTTGAGGATGTTTCCTTTTCTTGTATGGTAACATATTATAAAACGTATTTGTTAAAGATTCTATAACTGCTCTTGCACCTAAATATGAACCACCTATTCCAATTACTACTAATACTTCTGAATTTTCTACTATTTTTTCTGCTGATTTTTTTATCTTATTAAATTCTTCTTTATCATATTTACTTGGCAATTTTAACCAGCCTACAAAATCATCTTCTTTGTCTGCCCTTTCATTTAATTCTTTGTGTATGCTTTCTACAGTTTTACTGTATTCCATAATTTCCTTTTGCTCAATTCCACTATTTTTTAAATCAATCTTAACTTCAAACATATAACCACACTCCTTTTTTTATTATAGAAATTACATCTTGCATATGCAATTTTTATATGTTCATTATATATAACTATAATAAATATTGCAAGATAAAAATAAAAACTATACTATTTTGTAGTTACAAGTTAATGGTTTTTAATAGATAAATTACTAAAAACATTATATGTTACACGTTAATGGTTTTAAAAGGATAAATTTCTAAAAGCATTGAAATATAAGATTTTCACTACATTCCTCGGCTCTTTACAAAGCTTAAGAACTTCTAACTTATTTTATGGCACCCTTTCACTCAACGCGAACTATTTCCATAAAATTGCGTAGAATTTCTAAAGTTTTTCCAAGTTCTAGACAATTGCGTGCAATTGTCGTAGAAATTGGTTATGCGAAAATTAGATTTTCTTATGGCAAAGCCATATAGAAAATCTTAATTTCGTTTTTCCAATCACATTCGTCATTTCATTCAAATTCTTATATTTCAATGCTTTTTTAAGTATATTGCACAGAAACCATTATATAGTAACGCATTATATTATAAATTTAAAAATAACTCTTTAAATTACATTAATTTTGTAGTATAATATAATTATATTGAGTGAAAGGAATTTTAAATTATGTGGAAATTATGGTTAATAGCTTCTGGAATATTTTTTATAGGTGAAATGGTCACAGTTGGTTTTTTAATATTTTGGCTTGGAATTGGTGCATTACTAGCAATGGTTGCCAGTTTCTTTACTGATAATATTATAATTCAGACAACAATTTTTGTTATTTCTTCTGGATTACTTATTTTTGCCACAAAACCTTTTGTAAAAAAATTTGCAAAAAGTAAAAATCCTATTAATACCAATGTATATTCAATAATTGGCAAAAAAGGTATTGTTATAGAAGATATTAATCCTAGCAAAAGTTGTGGACAAATTAAAATTGCAGGTGAAGTATGGTCTGCTACATGCGACGAAAATTTGACTATAGAAAAAGGTACTGAAATAGAAGTTTGTGAAATTAATGGTGTAAAAGCATATGTAAAGCCTATAAATGTAGTAGTTACTAAAGATAATTAAATGTTTAAATCAAATAATTGTTATTTATGTTTTAATGTTGCTAATTAATTTTTTATAATTGACAAATAGTAGCATTTAAAAATTTTATAAATAAAAGGAGGAATTATTATGGCTTTTTTAATTGTATTATTAGTTATAATTTTAATTATTGCTTTTAAATCAATCAAAGTTGTCAGACAATCCGAAGTGTATATCATTGAAAGACTTGGAAAATTTCATAAAATTGCTGATGCTGGTTTAACAATTATAGTTCCATTTATGGATAATGTAAGAAGTGTTGTAAGCCTAAAACAGCAAACAATGGATATACCACCTCAAGGAGTTATTACAAAAGATAATGTTACAATTACTATAGATACTGTTGTTTTCTATCAAATAACAGACCCTGCAAAAGCAGTATACGAAATTCAAAGTTTAAAGAAAGGTATTGAGTATTTAGCTATTACTACAATTCGTGATATTGTTGGTAAAATGGATTTAGACGAAACTTTTAGTTCTCGTGATGCTATTAATCAACAACTTAGAGCTATCTTAGATGAAGCTACTGATAGATGGGGTTGTAAAATAGATAGAGTAGAAATTAAAGACATTAATCCACCAGCAGATATTCGTGATGCAATGGAAAAACAGATGAATGCTGAAAGAAATAAAAGAGCTTTAATTCTTGAAGCAGAAGCACAAAGACAATCTGACATAACTATTGCTGAAGGTAAAAAACAAGCTGCTATATTAGAAGCTGAAGCTGATAGCGAAGCAAGAATGAGAAGAGCAACTGGTGAAGCTAATGCTATCAAAAAAGTTGCTGAAGCAAAAGCAGAAGAAATTAAACTTGTTTATGAAGCTATTAAAGATTCAAAACCTGATGAAAAATTAATTCAATTAAAATCTTTAGAAGCATTAGAAGAAGTTGCAAAAGGTGATGCAAATAAAGTATTTATTCCTTTTGATGCAACAAGTGCATTAGGTTCTTTAGGAGCTATGAAAGAAATAGTTAAAGATAAATAAACTGTAAAAAATAGATTAATAAATGAATAAATAATAAAGCAAGCCTAAAATTTTCTTAAATTTTGCATTTGATAGATTTCTTAGCCGTATGAGTGTAAACGAATTACGGATAAGTTATGCATTAGAAAAATCTTAGGCTTGCCATATTTTTATTTTACTTTTTATGTAACATTTTCTTTTTTACCTTACCTCGGCATTCTTTATTTTCCATTTATATAATTCTACTTTTTCACTTCTTTGTTTTGATAATACTTCGATATAATTACGTATATCCTCATTTTTTATATTCGGAACAGAATCTAATACATTATACTCAATTTTATAATTTTTTCTTTGTATATATTGCTCAGGATTTAATTTATCAAATTGAGTGTCAATATCATTAAATAATTGTTCAAATCTAATTCTTACATCTTCCTTCAAATGACCTTGCTCAAAAAAATCCTTTCTTGAACAACCTATTTGAGTTAATAGATTATCTAATTGTTTTAAAGCAACTGAAACTGATACTTTAACTCTAATTTGTTCATTCGAAAATTGTTTTGCACTTTGCAAACGTTTATAAAATTGTTTTATTTCATCAGAATTATTGATATTTTTTTCTTTATTGCTAGAATTTTTCTCAATAATATTTATATTATTTTCTTCAGAAGTACTTAATTTTAACAAATTTCCAATTTTTTCTTTTGAATTTAGAGTATATATTGCATCTAAAGTTCTTAATTTTGCCACTTGGCTTTTTGTTAAATTCGTACTATTAATAGATTTTGCTATATTCTTTATTTCTTCTTTTATATCGTTTGGTATCTCATTATTTTCATTTAATTTCATATTTTTCAATATTTGAGTTAACTTTTCTATTTTTATATCTTCCTCATTTATTACAATTGACTTTAATTTGTTATACCAATTTTTAGAAATTTTATTAATTATTTTCACTTTTTATTCCTCCCTATTATTTAATTATATTATTATTTCTATTTTTTATTATAATTTTATAATTATAAATCCCAATTACGCAATATCCATTATTATATTACAGTTATGTCAATAATTATTTAAATTTTTTCGTCTTAATTGACCACATGCTGCATCTATATCTGAGCCTAATTCTCTCCTTATAGTAGCAACAATTCCATGTTCATTTAAATAATCTCTAAATTTAATTATATTTTCATTATCACTTTTTATATATTTTCCATTTTCTATTTTATTAATTGGAATTAAATTAACATGACATATCATTCCTTTTAATAAACTAACTAATTTTTTTGCATCTTCAATATTATCATTGTTATCTTTTGCTAATGCATACTCAAAAGATATTCTTTTATTTGTTATTTTTATATAATCTTTACACGCTTGTAATAATTGCTCTATATTATATACATCATTTATTGGCATCATACTACTTCTTTTTTCATCTGTTGTTGCATGTAATGATATAGATAATGTGCATTGTATATTTTCGTTTGCTAAATCATATATTTTTGGTACTATACCACTTGTTGATATGCTTATATGTCGTGCTCCTATATTAAGACCTTTTGGATTATTAATAATTTTTATTGCATTTACTACATTATCATAATTATCTAATGGCTCTCCAATTCCCATAAAAACTATATTAGATATTTTTATATTTTCTTCTCTTTCCACTGCAAGAAGCTGTTCAACTATTTCGCCACTTGTTAAACTTCTTATAAATTTTATTCCTGTTGAGGCACAAAATTTACAGCCCATTTTACAACCAATTTGTGAAGAAACACATATACTATATCCATGATGATATTTCATTAATACCGTTTCTATTGCATTTCCATCTAATGTATCAAATAAATACTTTTTTGTTCCATCTGATGCTTCTTGTTTTTTTATTATTTTAAATATACACATTGTAAAATTATTTTTTAATTTTTCTCTTAACTCTAATGATAGATTTGTCATATTATCAAAATTTATTTCCTTTTGTTCATATATCCATTTAAATACCTGCTCTGCTCTAAATGGTTTTTCTCCTAATTTAATAAATTCTTCTTTTAGTTCATTCAAATTATAGTCCTTTATATTCTTCACGTTGACCTCCATTTTACATTATATACCTACATATTTTTTAGACCTAACAACTTGCAACATATTTTTACTTCATATATAATAATTAAATTTAAATGTATTACTCATCATTTAGTTTTAATACAGATAAAAATGCCTCTTGTGGTACTTCTACATTCCCTATTTCTCTCATTTTTTTCTTTCCTCTTTTTTGTTTTTCCAATAACTTTTTCTTTCTCGTTATATCTCCTCCATAGCATTTTGCAAGTACATCTTTTCTCATTGCAGATATTGTTTCTCTTGCTATAATTTTTCCACCTATCATTGCTTGAATTGGTATTGTAAATAACTTTCTTGGAATTACTTCTTTTAATTTTTCTACCATTTTCTTTCCTCTGTTATAGCTACTATCTTTATGAACTATAAATGATAATGCATCAACTTGCTCTCCATTAACATATATATCTAATTTTACTAAATCTGACTTTCTATATTCTTTAAACTCGTAATCAAATGAAGCATATCCTTTTGTTTTTGATTTTAAATTATCAAAAAAATCATATATAATCTCATTTAATGGCATATCATATATTAATGTTACTCTATTTGCATCTAAATATTTCATATCAATATATATACCTCTCCTATTTTGGCATATTTCCATTACATTGCCTACATATTCTTTTGGTGTTAAAATTTGTGCTGTTACAATAGGCTCTTCTATATATGCAATTTCATTAGGTGTTGGTAAATCTGCTGGATTGTATATTTCTAATATTTCGCCTGTTGTTTTATGCAATTTATATATAACTGATGGTGCTGTTGTAATTAGACCTAAATCAAATTCACGATCTAACCTTTCTTCTATTATTTCTAAATGTAACAATCCCAAAAATCCACATCTAAAACCAAATCCTAATGCAGCAGATGTTTCTTGCTCATATTGTAATGCTGCATCATTTAATTTTAGTTTTTCTAAAGCAATTTTTAAATTTTCATATTCACTTCCGTCCATTGGATATAACCCGCAATAAACCATAGGAACGACTTTTTTATACCCTTTTAGTGGCTCTTCTGCTGGATTACTTGTTACTGTTATTGTATCTCCTACATGTATGTCTGATAGTGTTTTTATACTTGCAGCTATATATCCAACTTCTCCTGCT
The DNA here is from genome assembly GCA_947628835.1 of uncultured Clostridia bacterium. Taxonomy (GTDB): domain Bacteria; phylum Bacillota; class Clostridia; order TANB77; family CAG-508; genus CAG-269. Next base: position 44,448 of record CANRBL010000001.1, read on the forward strand.
TTTATTTCATTTGTTGGCATATATGAACCAGGTACAAAATATCCTACTTCAGATACAGTAAATACTTTGTTTGTTGCCATAAGTTTTATTTCATCTCCAACTTTTACCTTGCCATCTACTACTCTAACATATGCTATTGCTCCTTTGTAATTATCATAATATGAATCAAATATTAAACATTTTGTTTTTGCATTTTCATCTCCATTTGGTGCTGGTAAATCTGTTACTATTCTTTCTAATACTTGTTCAACATTTAACCCAGATTTTGCTGAAATACATGGTGCATCTTGCGCAGGTATTCCTATAATATCTTCAATTTCATTTTTTACCTCTTCAGGTCTACTATTTGGTAAATCTATTTTATTTATAACTGGTAATATCTCTAAATTATTATCTATTGCTAAATATACATTTGCTAATGTTTGTGCTTCTACTCCTTGGCTTGAATCTACAATTAAAATTGCTCCATCACATGCTGCTAAACTTCTTGATACCTCATAATTAAAATCAACATGCCCTGGAGTGTCTATTAAATTAAAAGTGTATTCTTTGCCATCTTTTGCTTTATATTTCATTCTTACAGCTTGAGATTTTATTGTAATTCCTCTTTCTTTTTCTATATCCATATTGTCCAAAACCTGAGATTCCATCTCTCTTTTTGATAATACTCCTGTCATTTCTATTAATCTATCTGCTAAAGTAGATTTTCCATGGTCTATATGTGCTATTATACTAAAGTTTCTTATATATTTTTGTCTTTCTTCCATTTTTAATTCCTTTCTTAAAGCATAACTTTATTTATTCTGCTACACTTCTTTCCATAATATATTTTTATATATTCTTCGTAAAAAGCACCATTGTCATTTTTTTGTACTGAACCTTTTATATTTTATCTTATGTTTTTAAAATTGTCTTATTTGTTCTAAATTTAACTTTCCGCCACATTTGCTACATATATATTTTTGTATTAAATCTTTTTTTAACCTTTTTCTATATATAACTTGTCCACATTTTTTACATATAATTTTATATTTATAGTCATTACTTTCTTTTTTATATGGTAAATTACTTTTTTTATAATCTTCTTCTTTATTTCCTACTGTTTTTATATCATAACCTAGTTTTTTATTTATGTAATTTGCATATTTTTTAAATTCTTTTCCATGGTTATTACAATTTGGTAAACAATGTATAATTTCATGCATAACAGTATTTTTTATTATGTCTTCATTAAGTTCTAATACCCATTTACTAATTTCTATATGATGTTTTTTAAATCTATCATATTTTTTATATTTTTTCCTTCCTCGTTTTTCTATATGATAATATTTTTTATCTGGTTCCTCTTGCTTACAACACCCATATCTTTTTGCATCTCTTTTGGCTAGTTTTATATCTACATTTCCTATTAAAGGATTGTCTTTGATATTTATTTCTACTGTTCTTAATTCTTCTATACATTTATTATATATATCTTTTAGCTTTTCTTCCACTTTAAACCTCTATTTTTATGATTTTTTACATATCTTTACTAATACTTTTTAATACATGCTTTGTTGTATTGCTTTTATCTAATTTATTGATTATTAATATTATTATTGCAACTATTATTAATATTACTAAATATAACATAATACTCATCTTCCAATCACCATTTACTAAATTATGTCCTGCAAGTGTTGATGTTATAACTGATGGAAATCGTGCAAATGTTGTAATTATTACAAATCTAATTGGTTTTATTGGTAACAAACCTGCTACATATACTAATAAATCCTTTGGCGTCCCTGGTATTAAAAATAATATGAGCATAATAAATTCTATTGTTTTTGGATTTTGAAATATTTTATTGTTTTCTATCTTTTTTACTTTATTTTCATCACAAAAATTATATATAAATTTTCTTCCAAATTTTCTAACTAATAAAAATATTGATGTTGATATTAAACAACTTGATATCATAATAAATATTGTTCCCCAAAAACTTCCATAGCACATTCCTGCTACTATTTCTATAGGCTCGCCTGGTAATATTATTAAAAATATTTGTGCAATTTCCATTCCTAATAATAATAACATTCCTAAAATTCCCAAACTTTGTACCTTATTTTTAAATTCTACTTGTCCTTCGGCTGATGATAGATTTTTCATTAAAGGAAATAAATATATAATCATTGCTATGATTATTGCTAATGCAATTATTGTCAATATTATTTTAAATATTGCTACATTTTTTTTCTTCATCTTATCCCTTCTTTTTTTACTTTCATATTATATAAATAAATCTAGCTTAATATATTATTAAACTAGATTATTTATATCTATTAATAATTTTCTGCCTTGATTTCAAAATATGCTTGAGGGTGATTGCATACAGGACAAACTGCTGGTGCTTCTTTTCCTATACATATATGTCCACAATTTCTACATTTCCAAATTTTATCTCCATCTTTAGAAAATACTAATTCATTTTCTACATTCTCTAATAATTTTTTAAATCTTTCTTCATGTTCTTTTTCTATTTTTCCAACTTGTTCAAATAAATATGCTATTTTATCAAAACCTTCTTCTTTTGCTTCTTTAGCAAATTTTTCATACATATCTGTCCATTCATAATTTTCTCCATCAGCAGCTGCTTTTAAATTTTGAACTGTTGTAGGAATGTTTCCATCATTCAATAATTTAAACCACATTTTTGCATGTTCTTTTTCATTATCTGCTGTTTCTAAGAATATTGCTGATAATTGTTCATATCCTTCTTTCTTTGCTTGACTAGCAAAATATGTATATTTATTTCTTGCTTGTGATTCTCCTGCAAATGCTTCCATTAAATTTTTTTCTGTTTTACTTCCTTTTAATCCCATTTAAATTTCCTCCTTAATTATTTCATATATTTTTGTTTATTTTATCATATTCTAAAAAAAAGTCAATACTTTTTAACTTTTTGTATTAGTATTAACGCCTATTATTCCCCCTATTATTCCACATATCATTCCTGTAATAATTACTACTAAAGAACTTCCATTTAGTGAAAAATTTGAATTGATTATACTTGATATTATATATATTGAAAATAAATATATAATCCCTATAATACCACCTTTTATAATACCATTTTTATTACTTTTTAAATTTCCAATAGAACTTCCTATTAAAATACTAATTGCTGTTATAACAATTATAACTGGACTTATTATACTTTCACTTATATTAGTATATGTTAATATAACTGATAATACTAATAGAAATATGATTGTAAATATAAATGATATAATAACTCCTTTTACTATGCCCATAATATTGTTGCTTTGTTTAGCTCCTGAATATAATTCCATATATCCTCCCTATAAATATAAATTTATATTTATATATTTATTATCTTTTTTTATTTTTAGAACATTATTTTTTATTAATATAAATTAATTAACTTTTTTTCTAATTCCTCTATAAAATTTATTATTATTTCTTCTCTTATAAAATTTTTATTATATTCTTTTTTTAAAGATGTTGCTATATTTATTGTTTCTTCACTAAAATTACATTCATTAACATTAAATCCTATACTAATAATTAAATAGTTTATTTTTTCTCCTATGCAGTTTATTTCTGTTAATATACCACTAATTTTTTTATTATTTAATATTAAATCATTTGGTTCTTTGATTTCTAAATTTATATTATATAATTTTTTTATTACAGTTTGCATTGTTTTTGCAATTTCAACTGTTAGTCCTTCAAGTTTATTTAATTTACAGTTTATATGTAAAATCATAGACATTGCTATATTATTGCCTTTTCCTGTGTACCAATTTCTCCCCTTGGTTCCTATTCCATTTGTTTGCATATCTGCTATTATTATTTTTCCATTTTGATTTTTTTCATTCGCTATTTCTTTTGCTTTTATATGTGTTGAATTTATTTCTTCATAATATTCTATAATTTTTCCTAAATATTTTGTTTTTGCATTTTTTATTTTTTCTATATCCATAATTACATCTAGTCCTTTCTCTATTATAAATTAATTTAAAAATTATTTTTCTTATTTATATATTTTAAGGCATTTAAAATTTTTATGCAATATTTAATTCTATATACTAGGAAAGATTATGAAACTCTAATTTTTCAATTCTATGTAAAATAAAATATTATTTTTTCAAAAATGCTCGTTCAAATAATTTTCACAGAACTTCTAAAAAAATTTTATGGCACCCTTCCACGACAAGCGTGAACTCTTTCCATAAAATTTTTTAGAAGTTCTAGCTTAATTATTTTCAATGCGCTTTTTTCAAAAATATATATTTTATTTCTCATTTTAATCATTATTTTTATAATTTGAACACATTGATTCATCAGCATTTTTTGTATCACATTCTTGTTTTGGAGTTACTATTATTGAATGTAAATTACATTCTTGTCTTTGTTCATTATTGTATTCACAACTTGTTACTGTACAATTTATTTTTTGATTATTATCCATAATTTTTCATATATTAGTTTTTTTACTAATATATATCCTCCTTCTTTATTTTTATCTTCCTGAATTAATAACATTCAATTATATCTATTATTTGTTTTTTTCTATTTTTTATTCAAAAACTCTTTTTTATATTGAAATTATATACAAAAATCATTATAATAAATATATCAAAAATAAACTAATAATATGAAGGGAACGTAATTTCATATGAAAATTTTATTTAAAAATATTACTACTTATTCTGAAAAAAATTATAAAAAATTTTTGAAATTTCATAATAAAAAATTTAATAGTTATTATACATTTACTACTATCATTACATTAATTTTAATTTTATATTGTATTATAGTAACCATACAATATAAAAATTTAAAATTATTTATGCTATTTTTTATTTTATTAATTTGTTACTTTATTTATAGCTTTTTTTATCCTATAAAAAAAATACAAAAAGAATTAAAAAGTGATACAATATGCAATTCAGAAACTTTTACTTTTGTATTTTATAAATATTATTTTAAAATTATTGGTAATAAACAACATATTAAATTTCCATATTTTAAACTTTATAAAGTTTTTGAAACAAAAGATTTTTTCTACTTATATTCTAATAAAAATCACTCTTTTGCTCTTAATAAAAACGGATTTAAAATTGGAAATTCAAAAAATTTTTCTAAATTTATTCGTACAAAATGTTCTTGCATGAAATTCACATAGTGAATTTCTGTGCAAGAGTTTTTTATACTCTAGGAAAGTCATCATCATTTATGATGATAGACTTGACATAGAGTATAATTATGCGGAGTTTAGATTTTCTTAAAAGCTTTGCTTTTTAGAAAATGTTAATTCCGTTTTTTTATAATATTATTAACATTATTTAACTTTTTTCATATTATATAAAAAAATATGAAGGGAGTTTATTTTTATGGATTACGAATTAATGATGAATGGTCATATAAGAATTGGGCAACATGCACCAGATTTTGAAGCAATTACTACTTATGGAAAAATATGTTTAAAAGATTATTTAGGCAAATGGCTTGTATTATTTTCTCATCCCGGTGATTTTACCCCCGTATACTCTTAATGTTAGAAACAATCTACAAAACATATATATCACTATTCTTAATTACATATTGTAATTTAATCTTTCTATTTTTATAACCTTATTCGTATTATCATCAATATCAAATATACAAGAATTAAATATACATTCTCCTTCTGCAACTTTATATCTTTCAGGCAAAGTTGTTTCAAACCTTTTTATAGAAGCCTTTATATCCATTCCAATAACAGAATATTTTGGCCCAGTCATACCGATATCAGTAATATATCCTGTACCATTAGGCAATATTTTTTCATCTGCTGTTTGAACATGTGTATGTGTACCAAATATAGCAGTAACTTTACCATCTAAATAATATCCCAAAGCAATTTTTTCTGCTGTTGCCTCAGCATGAAAATCTACTATAATAATATCAGCATTATTCTTTATTTTATCTATAATTTTTCTACTTAATATAAATGGATTTTCTGTAAGAATATTTATATCAACTCTACCAATTAAATTTATTACAGCAATTTTTTTATCATTACAATTATAAATATTATAACCTTTACCAACAACACCTTCTGGATAGTTAGCAGGTCTTATTAATTCTGGCGCATCTATAAAATTAAAAATATCTTTTTTACCCCAAGTATGATTTCCCATTGTAACAACATTTCCACCTGAATGTAGTATATTTTTAAATATACTTTCTGTTATTCCCATTCCACCAGCTGAATTTTCACCATTTACAATAACAAAATCTATGTTTTTTTCTTTTTTAATTTTAGGTAAGTTCTTTTGTAATTCTTTAACTCCACTTTCCCCAACAATATCACCAACTGCTAAAATTTTCAAATTGTTACTCTCCTTTTTATTAAATTTTAACTATTTTTTCCCATGGCAGATATGATTTCCCAAAATGTCCATAATTAGTTGTTTTCTTATAAATAGGTTGTTTTAAACCTAAATAATCTATTATTCCTTGTGGTGTTAAATTAAAATTATTTTTTATTATTTCAATAATTTTTTCTTCTTCTATTGTATTTGTATTAAATGTATTAATATATATTGACATTGGTTGTTCCATACCTATTGCATATGCAATTTGAACTTCACATTTTTTTGCATATCCATTTGCTACAATATTTTTAGCTATATGTCTTAACATATATGCTGCACTTCTATCAACTTTAGTAGCATCTTTTCCAGAAAACGCACCTCCACCATGTCTTGCATAACCACCATATGTATCTACAATTATTTTTCTGCCAGTTAGACCAGTATCCCCTAATGGACCTCCTATTACAAATCTACCAGTTGGGTTTATATAGTATTTTGTTTTTTCATCTAAGTATTTTTCTGGAATTACTGTTTTTATAACATTTTCTATTATTTCATCTTTCATTTTACTTAAATCAGTATTTTCTGTATGTTGATTAGAAATTAATATTGTATCTATTCGCTTTATTTTTTCATTTTCATATTCAACTGTAACTTGTGTTTTTCCATCAGGTCTTAAATATGGCATTATTCCGTTTTTTCTAACTTCAGTTAATCTTTTTGCAAGCTTGTGTGCAACCATAATTGCAAAAGGCATATATTCTTCTGTTTCATCTGTAGCATAACCAAACATAATTCCCTGGTCTCCAGCTCCTCCAATATCTACTCCCATTGCAATATCTGAACTTTGTTTTGTAATATTGACATCTATTATACATGTCCTATAATCAATATCTAAATTTTCATTTTCATATCCAATTTCTTTTATAGTTTCCCTAACTATATTTTCAATATCTAAATTTGCATTTGTTGTTATTTGACCTGCAATTGTTATTTTATTAGCTGATGCAAATGTTTCAACTGCAACTCTTGAATTTTCATCTTGTTTCAAACATTCATCTAAAATTGCATCAGATATAGTATCACATAATTTATCTGGATGTCCTTCTGTTACACTTTCTGATGTAAAAAAATACTTACTCATACCATTACCACTCCATTTTTTATTACTTTTACTAATATTAAAAGCCACATCTAATAAACTATAGATTTGTGGCTTTCTAATTATAAATTACTTTATTAAACAAGTTGTAATATAACCATTTCTGCTCCATCGCCTCTACGTGGACCACATTTTACTATTCTTGTATATCCACCGACTCTACCAGAATATCTTGTTGCTAATTCATTAAATAATTTTGATGGTAAATCTACTTTATTTCCTTCACTATCTACAACTTTGTTAATTTTTCTCATTATTTTTCTTCTTGCATTTAATCTTGATGGCATATCTTTTTGTCTTTTTTCAACAGTTTCTTCTTTTACAACTTTTAGGTATTCTTTTCCATTTTTGCTTTTTACTAATTCTGTAACTTTATTACCTTTAGCATCTAATTTAGCTTTTACTACTTTTACATCAACCATTTCAAAGTTATCTTTTTCTTTTACTGCTAATGCAATTATACTATCAACTATAGCTTTAACTTCCTTTGCTCTTTGTTCTGTAGTTTCAATTTTTTCATGCCAAATTAAATCTGTTGATAATGTTTTTAGCATTGACATTCTTATATCTGTTGTTCTACCTAATTTTCTATTTTTAGCCAATTTTTTCACCTTCCTCTTCTTCTTTTAAGAAAATAATATTCTAATTTCTCTATATTCTTTTATTAATCATCTTCTTGTGCAAAGTCTAACCCTAATGAATGTAATTTTGCAGTTACTTCATCTAATGATTTTTTTCCTAAATTTCTTACTTTCATCATATCAGCTTCTGTTTTATTTGTCAAATCTTCAACAGTTGATATATTTGCTCTTTTTAAGCAATTAAATGACCTTACAGATAATTCTAATTCTTCTATTGACATTTCTAAAACTTTTTCTTTTTTAGATTCCTCTTTTTCTATCATTACTTGTGTATTCTTAGCTGTTTCAGATAAATCTATAAATAATTCTAAATGTCCTGTCATTACTTTTGCAGCTAAACTTAATGCTTCATATGCTTTTAGACTTCCATCTGTCCAAACTTCTATAATTAACTTGTCGTAATCTACCATTTGACCAACTCTAGTATTTTCTACTTGATAATTTACTTTCTTTACTGGTGTATATATAGAATCTATTGGAAGAACAGATATGTCTTGATCTGGTTTTTTATTTTTTTCTGATGAGTTATATCCTCTACCTTTATCTGCTGTCATTTCAATAACTAAATGACCTCCTTCAGATACTGTTGCAATATGTAAATCAGGATTTAATATTTCTACAGTTCCATCTGTAATAATATCTCCTGCTGTTACTTCTCCTTCTCCCTTAAAATCTATTCTTAAACTTTTTTCTTCATTTTGGTCAAAACGTAATCTTACACCTTTTAAATTTATTATAATTTCTGGAACATCTTCTACAACATTTGGTACACTTGAAAATTCATGTAATATTCCATCAATTTTTACACTTGTTATTGCACAACCTGGAAGTGATGAAAGTAAAATTCTTCTTAAAGAATTTCCTATTGTTACTCCATAACCTCTTTCTAATGGTTCACATACAAATTTTGCATAGTTTTTTGTATCATCAACCTCTAGACATTCAATATTTGGTTTTTCAAATTCAATCATTCTTACCTCCTATTTGAGATACTAGATGTGAGATATTTATAATGTTTTTACTTATATCTCACTTTATAACTCTACACGCTTAACTCTAAATATAATAAAATATACATAATTTTTGTTTCATAATATCCATATAAATATTGTATATACATTTTATAGTAATAAAATGTTTTTGCATATTTTTTAATTTTATTTTGAGTAAAGCTCTACTATTAAGTGTTCTTCAATTGGAATATCGATATCTTCTCTTACCGCTAATCTAATTACTTTACCACTTAATGTTTCATTATTTTTTTCTAACCATGCTGGAATAACTCTTGTATTATTTACTTCAACATTTGCTTTTATCGTTGCGTTATCTTTCTTTATTTCTCTTACTGTTATAACATCTCCTGGTTTAACTAAGTATGATGGTATATCTACTTTTTTACCATTTACATCAAATTGAGCATGATTAACAAGTTGTCTTGCTTGTGCTCTTGAACTTCCAAATCCAAGTCTATATACAACATTATCTAATCTGCTTTCTAATATTTGAAGTAAATTTTCACCTGTTACACCTTTTTTATTTGAAGCCATTTCAAAATACTTTCTAAATTGTTTTTCTCCGACTCCATAATATGATTTTGTTTTTTGTTTTTCTCTTAATTGTGTTCCGTATTCAGAAAGTTTTGCTCTTTTTTGTCCATGTTGTCCTGGTCCGTAGTTTCTTCTTGAAATACTACATTTATCAGTATAACATCTTTCTCCTTTTAAGAACAATTTTTGACCTTCTCTACGGCAAATACGACATTGTTCGTCTTTATATCTTGCCATTTTATTTATTACACCTCTTTCTTTTTTTACTTAACTATACTCTTCTTCTTTTTGGTGGTCTACAACCATTGTGTGGTATTGGTGTGACATCTTTAATTGCGCTAATTTCTAAACCTGCTGTTTGAAGTGATCTTATTGCAGCTTCACGACCAGAACCTGGTCCTTTTACTTCTACTTCAACACTTTTCATTCCATGTTCCATTGCTGCTTTTGCTGCTACTTCTGCAACTTGACCTGCTGCATATGGTGTGCTTTTTTTAGAACCTTTAAATCCTAATTCTCCTGCACTTCCCCATGAAATACAATTTCCTTGAGTATCTGTAATTGTAACTATTGTATTGTTAAAACTAGAATGAATATGTGCTACACCTTTATCAACATTTTTTCTATTTCTTCTAGCAACTGGTTTTCTTGTTACATTTTTATTAGCCATTATTATATTTCCTCCTCATTAAAATTTATATAATTTTAAATTTGGGATTAATCTGTGGTCTAGCTTAAAATTTATTTTAATTTTTTACTATACCATCTAATTTCTAATCCTATTTTTTACTTTTACTTACTAATTTTCTTGGTCCTTTTCTTGTACGAGCATTTGTTTTTGTTCTTTGTCCTCTAACTGGTAATCCTCTTCTATGTCTTAATCCTCTATAGCATCCTATTTCAGTAAGTCTTTTTATATTAAGAGCAACTTCTCTTCTTAAATCACCCTCAACTTTGTATGATTCATCTATAACTTTTCTGATTTTGTTAACATCTTCATCTGTTAAATCTTTTATTCTTGTATCTGGGTTAATTCCAGTTTGTTTAAGTATTTTTTGAGAACTTGACAAACCTATTCCATATATGTATGTAAGTCCTACTTCAACTCTTTTTTCTTTAGGCAAATCTACTCCTGCTATACGAGCCATATTTTTGCACCTCCAAAGTTTATTTTATTTCATTTAATTTACAAATTTTTATTTGTAAGTGTTTGTCCTTATCATAATCTAAAGGTGAAATGCACCATTAATATTTATGGTCTTTAGATTCGATATAAAGTATATATATAAACACAAATTTGATATGTAAAATTTTTCAAAAAAATTTCCACAGCCGCTTACCTTATTTGTGTTATAAACAAATTTAACCTTGTCTTTGTTTGTGTTTAGGGTTTTCGCATATAACTCTAATTACACCTTTTCTTTTTATTACTTTGCATTTGTCACATATTTTCTTTACTGATGGTCTTACTTTCATTTTTGCACCTCCTATTTTTATGCCAGATTAAATTCTGACTATATATATATATTTGGGTTAATTTTTAACTTTTTTTATTTTGCCCTCCATATTATACGACCTCTTGTTAAATCATATGGTGAAAGCTCCACTTTAACTTTATCACCTGGTAAAATTTTAATGTAATTCATTCGTAATTTTCCTGAAATATGGGCTAAAATTTGATGTCCATTTTCAAGTTCTACTTTAAAATTTGTATTTGGTAATGCTTCTACCACTACTCCCTCAACCTCGATTACGTCTTCCTTTGCCAAAATATCGCCTCCCTCTATAAAGAGCAAATTTAAATTTTATATTTTTATTAATTGCCAATATATGACAATCCAAAAAATGACTATTATAGTATATAACAAAATTAAAGTAATGTCAATATTTCTGGTTCGTTTTCTGTAATTAAAATTGTATTTTCATAATGTGCTGCCAAACTTCCATCTTCTGTTATAATTGTCCAACCATCTTCTAATTCTAATATATTGTGTTTTCCTTGAATAACCATTGGCTCTATTGCCAATGTCATTCCAGGCTCTAATCTAATTCCTTTGCCTTTTTTACCATAGTTTGGTATTCCTGGATCTTCATGCATTTCTTTTCCAATTCCATGACCTTGAAATTCTTCTACTACAGAATAACCTTGCATACGAACATATTCCCCTATTGCATGTGATACATCTCCTATTCTATACCCTGGTTTTGCAAAAGCTATTCCTTCGTAAAATGCTTGCTTTGTTACATCAACTAATCTTTGTGCTTCTTTTGATACTTTTCCTACTGTAAATGTCCTTGCAGCATCACCATTAAATCCATCTTTTAAAACTACAGTATCTATACTTACTATGTCTCCTTCTTTTATAATTTTCTTTTTTGATGGAATTGCATGTATTACTTCATCATTTACAGACACACATGTTGCACATGGATAATCAGGTATTCCTTTTATTCCACAAGAGTATCCCTTTTGTGCAGGAATTCCCCCATATTTTTTCATTGTATCTTCTGCAATTTTATCAATTTCCCAAGTTGTCATTCCTGGTTTTATTCTTTTTTCAAGTTCTTCGTATGTTAATGCAACTATTTTACAAGCTTCTCTCATATGTTCAATTTCTTTTTTAGATTTTATTGTTACCATTTACATGTCCTTTCTATGTCTTTTGCCACATCTATACCCATTCTTCCTTTTTTTTGGCTAACTTCTTCTACTCTTAAAATTCCTTTTTGTTTATAATAATCTACTAATGGACTTGTATTTTGTTCATATGTTGATAACCTATTTTTTATAGTTTCTACATTATCATCTTTTCTCTTTATTAAATCACTTCCACATTTATCACAAATTCCTTCTTGTTTTGGTGGATTTAATACTGTATTAAACACTGCTTTACAATTTTGATTTGAACATACTCTTCTATTTGCCATTCTTTCTATTATTTCTTCTTCTGAAGATACTAAATCTATTACTAAATCAACTTGTTTATTATGGCTAGTTAATATTTTATCTAATTCTTCTGCTTGCTTTATTGTACGAGGGAAACCATCTAAAATTGCTCCATTTTTTGTATCATTTTGTTGCAACCTTTCTTCAATTATTTTTATAGTTACTTCATCTGGAACTAAATTTCCTTTTGACATATAACTATCTGCTAATTTTCCTAATTCTGTTCCTTGTTTTATTTGCTCTCTAAACATATCTCCTGTAGATATTTGTGGAATACTAAAACTTTCTGATAAAATACTTGCAACTGTTCCTTTTCCCGTTGCTGGGGCACCTAACATTATAATAATCATTTTTACTACCTTTCCTTTCTAAAGACAAATCTGGTTTGAAAAAATTTAAATAAATGTTTCACATAGTTTCCTATCTTATAAAATTTTAAAACCATAAAAACTTTTAGATTATTTTTTGTATATAATAATCTTTTTAATACCTAAATGCTACTATAAGCATTAAAAAAATTATTATTTAATAAAGACGGACTTCTTTTTTATATTATAGAAAAGTTTTCCGAATTTCCTATAATATGAAGCTAGTTTGAAGTCCATATCTTTATTACTTTTTATTTAACATTTTTTATAATATTTTTACTTTTAATCTAAAAATCCTTTATAATGTCTCATTACCAATTGAGATTCTAATTGTTGTACAGTTTCTATTGCAACACCAACTAGGATTAATATTGAAGTACCTCCAAATGATACATCTAAAGATGTAAATCTTAATAACATTGGAAGTATAGCAATTATAGCTAAATAAAATCCTCCAAACCAATTTAATTTTGACATTACTGAAGATAAATAATCTGTTGTAGGTTTTCCTGTTCTAATTCCTGGTATAAATCCACCATTTCTTTTTATGTTAGCAGATAATTCTGCTGGATTCATTGTTGCATATGTGTAGAAAAATGTAAATCCCATTATTAACAATAAATATACAATTGCATTTGCTATGCTATAACCAATTCCTACACTTGCTGAAGATGTAGCAATTGAAAATTTATATAACATTGCTAAAAATCCTGTTTGATTTGCAATATCGCTATTAAAAATTTGTATTATCATTGCTGGGAATGTCATAAATGATGAAGCAAATATTATTGGCATAACACCTGCTGCAACTAATTTCAATGGTATATGTGTTTTTTGTGCTCCTACCATTTTTCTTCCAACAACTTTTTTCGCATATTGAACTGGTATTCTTCTTTCTGCTAATTGCATATATACAACAGCTGTTACTAATATTAAAGCTCCTATTATTAATCCTAATGATAATAGGAATCCTGTTGTACTAAATCCAGAAGATGTTACTATTAGATTTTTCATAGTTACAATAACTGAAGGTATTCCTGATACTATTCCTATGAATATTAATAGAGATATACCATTTCCTATTCCCTTACTTGTTATTTGGTCTCCAAGCCACATTAATAGTGATGTTCCCGCTACTAATGATATTACTACTAAAGCTCCTGTTATTCCTTCATTATTTACGAAAATTCCTGATGATTTATAAGATATATATATTCCTATGGCTTCAACTACTGCTAAAACAATAGTTAATATTTTTGTATATCTATTAATTTTTACTCTACCATCTTCTCCACCTTCTTTAGTTAGCTTTTCTAATGATGGTATAACCATTGATAATAATTGTATTACAATTGAAGCTGTGATATATGGACTAATAGACATTGCAAACATTGAAAATCTTGAGAATGCACCTCCTGATATTATATCTATAAGTCCTGTTATTCCATTTGCATTTGACATTGCTTCATTTAATGCTATACTATTTACTCCTGGAACTGTAATGTAGCAACCTAATCTAAATATTACAATTAAAACTAATGTATAATATATTCTTTTTCTTACTTCTGGCGTTTTCCATGCATTTTTTATGGTTGAAAACAATTATATCACCTCTGTCTTTCCGCCTAAAGCTTCGATTTTTTCTTTTGCTGCTTTTGTAAATTTTTTGGCTTTTATATTTAATTTCTTTTCTAATGTTCCTGTTGCTAAAACTACTATTCCATCATTTATTTTTCCAATTATTCCTTCTTGTAATAGAGTTTCAGCTGTAACATCAGTTGCTTTTGATTCATTTAACATTTTTAATGTAACTTCAGTATAATTTTTTGCATGTATATTAGTAAATCCTCTTTTTGGCAATCTTCTATATAATGGTGTTTGACCACCTTCAAAACCTCTTCTTACTCCTCCTCCTGATCTTGCTTTTTGTCCTTTATGGCCCTTTCCTGATGTTTTTCCAAGTCCAGAAGCTATTCCACGTCCTCTTCTTGTTCTTTTTACTTTTTTTACAGCTGGTTTTAATTCGTCTATCTTCATCTTTAAGTTGCACCTCCTTATATTATTTAGATTATATAATTTTACAATAAAACTAAGTTTTTATTATAATATATCTTCTACTTTCTTTCCTCTCTTTTTAGCAACTTGTTCTATTGTTTGCATAGATTTTAATGCCTCTATTGTAGCATATACTACATTTCTAGGATTGTTTGTTCCTATAACTTTTGTACGTATGTTTTGGTATCCTGCAAGTTCAAGTACTGGTCTTACACTTCCTCCAGCTATAACTCCTGTACCTACTACAGCTGGTTTTAACATAACTTTTGCACTACCAAATTTACCTACATATTCATGTGGTACTGTTGTTTCAACAATTGGAACTGCAACTAAATTTTTCTTAGCGTCTTGAATAGCTTTTTTTATTGCATCAGGAACTTCTGCTGCTTTACCATTACCTACACCAACACGACCATTTTCATCACCAACAACTACTAATGCACTAAATCTGAAATTTCTACCACCTTTAACAACTTTAGCAACTCTGTTAATAGCTACTACTTTTTCTTTTAATTCTAAAGTATTATTTTCTTCCATTGGTTTTAGTTTTCCCTCCTCTTTTTAAAATTTTAATCCATTTTCTCTAGCTGCCTCTGCTAACTCTTTTACTACTCCATGATATATGTATCCTCCACGGTCAAAAACTACATTTTCAATATTCTTTTTGCTAGCTCTTTTAGCAATTAATGCTCCAACTTCTTTAGCTGCTTCCTTATTTGCGTGTTTATTCTTTATTTCTTTATCTAAAGTAGAAGCTTGTGCTAAAGTACAGCCTGCAACATCATCTATAATTTGAACATAAAGGTTGGTATTACTTCTAAAAACACATAATCTTGGTCTTTCAGCTGTGCCTGAAATTTTATTTCTTACTCTTTTATGTCTTCTTTCTCTTTGAAGTTTTCTATCTGGTTTTGTAATCATCTTATTTCTCCTTTCATTAAAGATTTTAACCGATTAAATTAATAGGTATGTATAACCTTATTTTTAACAGGCTTATTATATTTCTAATTTTATTTACCTGTTTTTCCAACTTTACGTCTAATAACTTCATCAGCATATTTAATTCCCTTACCTTTATATACTTCAGGTGGTCTTTTTGTTCTTATAACTGCTGCTGTTTGACCTACTAATTCTTTATCAATTCCTTTTACTATAATAGTATTAGGATTTGGTACATCAAAAGAAATTCCTGCTGGTGCTTCAAATATAACTGGATGTGAATATCCAAGTGCCATATTTAAATTGTTTCCTTGTTTTTGAACTCTATAACCAACACCATTTATTTGTAATTCTTTTGAATATTCCTTAGTTACACCTTCTATCATATTACTTATTAAAGTTCTTGTCAAACCATGTAATGCTTTATTTTGCTTTTCATCATTTTTTCTTAAAACTTTAATTACATTTCCTTCTATTTCTAAGGAAATATTATGGTTTATCTCTCTATTTAATGTACCTTTTGGGCCTTTTACTGTAACTTTACTTCCATCTACTTTTACTTCTACACCATCTGGTACTATAATAGGAGAATTTCCTATTCTTGACATTTTTTTCCCTCCTTTTTACCATACATATGCTAATACTTCTCCACCTACTCCAAGTTCACGCGCTTGTTTGTCTGTCTTTATTCCTTTTGATGTAGATATAATAGCAATTCCTAATCCATTTAATACTTTTGGTAATTCTTCTTTTCCAGCATATACTCTTAATCCTGGTTTACTTATTCTTTTTAAACCATCTATTACTCTTGTTCCATTTTCTGAATATTTAAGAGTAATTCTTATTATTCCTTGACTATCACTATTTATTTCTTCCATAGATTTTATATAACCTTCTTTTAATAAAATATCAGCTATTGCTAATTTCATTTTAGATGAAGGGATATCTACTGTTTTATGTTTTGAACTATTTGCATTTCTAATTCTTGTTAACATATCTGCTATTGGGTCTGTAATGTTCAATTTACTTTCCTCCTTTTCTTCTTTTTTCGTTTCAAATGTTTACAATCTATTTGTATTACTTGCTAACATTTGAATTTTTATATTACCAACTTGTTTTCTTTACTCCTGGTATTTCTCCTTTATGTGCTAATTCTCTAAAGCATATACGACAAATACCATATTTTCTTAAATATGCATGTGGTCTACCACATAGTTTGCATCTGTTGTATTCTCTTGTTTTGTATTTTTGTGGTTTTTGTTGCTTTACTTTCATTGATTTTTTAGCCATTACTTTTTACTCCTTCCTTGACTTTTATTCAATGCTTTTTATTTGTATAAATTAGCTTTTTGTTATTTATTCTTTATTTTATTATTTATTTTTCTATTATCATAATTGATTTTAAGCTATTTTTATTTTTTTACTTAATTTTTGAAAGGTATTCCTAATAATCTTAATAACTCTCTTGCCTCTTCATCAGTTTGAGCTGTTGTTACAAAAATTATATCCATTCCTCTTAATTTATCAACTTTGTCATATTCAATTTCAGGGAATATTAATTGCTCTTTTACTCCCATAGAATAATTTCCTCTACCATCAAAAGAATCTGCTGATACTCCTCTAAAATCTCTTACTCTTGGTAATGCTACATTAAATAATTTATATGCAAAATCATACATTTTGTCTTTTCTTAATGTAACTTTACATCCTACATTTACTCCTTCTCTTAATTTGAAAGCTGCAATTGATTTCTTTGCTTTTGTTACTATTGGTCTTTGACCTGTTATAATGCTTAAATCATTCATTGCATTTTCTAATGATTTAGGATTTTCTTTTATATCTCCTAAACCAATATTTATAACTATCTTCTCAAGTTTTGGAACTTGTGATATTGATTTATATTCAAATTTTTTCATTAATGCTGGTACTACTTCTTTTTCATATTGCTCTCTTAATTTTTGCATTTTGTTTTTTCCTCCTTTCTAATTTTATTTTATGATTTCTCCACATTTTTTACATATACGAACTTTTTTGTCTTTATCTATTTTATATCCTATTTTTGTAGGATTTCCACATTTTGAACATACTACTGCAACTTTACTTGCATATATGCTACATTCTACTGGGATTATTCCTCCTGCTTCTCCTTGTTTTTTTGGTTTTACATGTTTTTTTCTTACATTTATACCTTTTACTATTACTTTACCAGATTTAGGAATAACTTCTAATACTTCTCCTTTTTTATCTTTGTCATTTCCAGATAAAACTTGTACTGTATCTCCTTTATGTATTCTCACTTAGAATTTCCCTCCTTTTCTTTTTATTTTAATTAATTATCTCTACTTAAATTTTCTTTCTTTTTATATAACACTCCTCTTATCATACATAAAACACTTCGTGATTCTTTGCGTTTTTTGTATTTTTTATCTTCTTATTCGAGTTACTTTTGCTTCTTTTTTGGCTTATCATACATAAAACACTTCGTAATTCTTTGCGTTTTCTGTATTTTTAATCTTCTTATTCGAGTTACTTTTGCTTCTTTTTGGGCTTATCATACATAAAACACTTCGTGATATTTTGCTTTTTTTATCTTTAATTTTCTTATTCGAGTTACTTTTGCTTCTTTTTTGGTTTATCATACATAAAACACTTCGTATATACTTCGTGTTTTATGCATCTTTAATCTGTAACACTCGATTATCTTTCAGATAATCTCGTTAAC
This sequence comes from uncultured Clostridia bacterium, assembly GCA_947628835.1. Classification (GTDB taxonomy): domain Bacteria; phylum Bacillota; class Clostridia; order TANB77; family CAG-508; genus CAG-269. Next base: position 63,197 of record CANRBL010000001.1, read on the forward strand.
AGCTTAAAGAACTTCAGGGGCTAAAGAAAGAATTTTCATGTATTCTTGATCTCTTAATTCTCTTGCTACTGGTCCAAATATACGTGTTCCTCTTGGTGTTTTGTCATCTCTTATAATTACTGCTGCATTTTCATCAAATTTTATGTATGAACCGTCTGCTCTTCTTAATCCTCTTTTTGATCTTACTATAACAGCTTTTACAACATCACCTTTTTTTACAACTCCACCTGGTGTTGCTGATTTTACTGAAGCTACTATCATATCACCAATGTTTGCATTTTTTCTATAAGAACCACCAACACATCTAATACACATCAACTCTTTTGCTCCAGTATTATCTGCTACCTTCAATATAGTTTGTTGCTGTATCATTACTTATTTTCCTCCTTTTTAATAATCTTTTTTTGTTTTATTTCTTACTATTAGATTATATTTTTTTGAGGTTCGACGTTGAATTTTTTTCAACTTCTAACTTCTATTTTATTACTGCTTTTTCAAGAATTTCCACTACTCTCCATCTTTTTTCTTTAGATAGTGGTCTTGTTTCCATAACTTTAACTTTATCACCAATTTGGCAACTATTGTTTTCGTCATGTGCTTTTAATTTATATGTTCTTTTTACTATTTTTCCATATGTTTTATGGCTAACACTTGTTTCTACTGCAACTACAACTGTTTTATCCATTTTATTAGATATAACTTTGCCAACCATAACTTTACGAAGATTTCTTTCTCCCATTTAGATTTCTCCTTTCTACTAAGTGTACGATTATACTATATACTTTTATTTCTTGTCTTCAGCTATTTTTCTTTCTGTTATAACTGTATTTATTCTAGCTATATCTCTTTTTACATCTTTTATTTTACTTGGGTTTTCTAATCCATTAGTAGCTAAACTAAATTTTAATTTGAATAACTCTGTTTTTAATTCGCTTAGTTCTTTGTCTAACTCTTGTGAAGACATTTCTCTAATTTTATCTATCTTCATCACTATCACCCACCTCATTTTCAATTTCTTTTGCTACAAATTTTGATTTTATAGGTAATTTATTCATTGCTAATCTTAAAGCTTCTCTTGCAGTTGCTTCTGGTACACCTGCTATTTCAAACATTACTCTACCTGGTTTTACTACTGCTACCCAATATTCTGGAGCACCTTTACCTTTACCCATACGAGTTCCTGCAGGTTTTTTAGTAACTGGTTTGTCTGGAAATATTTTTATCCAAACTTTTCCTCCTCTTTTTATATAACGAGTCATAGCAATACGTGCTGCTTCTATTTGATTACTCTTTATTGTTCCTGCTTCTATTGCTTGTATTCCATATTCACCATCTGTAACTTTGTTACCTCTCATGGCTTTTCCTCTAATTCTACCTTTTTGCATTTTTCTATATTTTGTTCTTTTTGGCATTAATGGCATTATTGGTCTCCTCCTTCCACTTTTTTCTCAGGAAGAATTTCTCCTTTATATATCCAAACTTTTACACCGATTTTTCCATATGTTGTATTTGCTTCTGCAAATCCATAATCTATATCAGCTCTTAATGTTTGAAGTGGTATAGTACCTTCTTTATAAAATTCTGTTCTAGCCATATCAGCTCCACCTAATCTTCCAGATACTGAAGTTTTTATTCCTAAAGCACCTGCCTTCATAGATTTTTGCATACATTGTTTCATGGCTCTTCTAAATGAAATTCTTCTTTCCAATTGGCCTGCAATGTTTTCTGCAACTAATTGTGCATCAACATCAATATTTTTTACCTCTACAATATTTATATTAACATCTTTGTCTATTAATTTTCTTACTTCAGCTTTTAAGCTTTCAGCTCCTGCTCCACCTTTTCCTATAACAATTCCTGGTTTTGCAGTATATATATTAATTTTTACCATTTTTGCTGTTCTTTCGATTTCTATGTTAGAAACTCCAGCAAGATATAATTTTTTCTTTAAAAATTTACGGATTTTTTGGTCTTCAACTAAATTGTCTGCAAAATGTTTAGAATCTGCATACCATTTAGAATTCCAATCTTTTATAACTCCTATTCTCACACCTGTTGGATGTACTTTTTGTCCCATTTTATAAAATCCTCCTTTCTTTATACTCTCTCTCTTAATACTATAGTTATATGACTTGTTCTTTTTCTAATTCTAACTGCTGAACCTTTTGCTGCTGGTCTAATTCTTTTTAATGTTGGTCCTTGATTTGCGTATATTTCAGCAATATATAAATTTTCTCTACTCATATCATGATTATTTTCAGCATTAGCTATAGCTGAATTTAATAATTTTTCAATTATTTCTGAAGCAGATTTTTGTGTAAACTTTACTATTGCTAAAGCTTCGTCTACATCTTTTCCTCTTATTAAATCTGCAACAATTTTAACTTTTCTACTTGATATTCTTGCATATTTAAGAGTTGCTCTAGCTTCTTGTATTACTGTTTCTTCCACGTTAATTTCCCTCCTTAATTTGGATGTTTTTATATTTATTTATTTACTTTAGTTGTTTTTTCTCCTGCATGGCCTTTAAATGTTCTTGTTGGAACAAATTCACCTAATTTATATCCTATCATTTCTTCTGATATATATATTGGAACATGTTTTCTTCCATCATGAACTGCTATTGTGTGTCCTACCATTTGTGGATAGATTGTTGATGCTCTTGACCATGTTTTTAAAACTTCTTTATTTCCAGATTCATTCATAGCTTCAATTCTTTTTAATAATTCTGGAGCTACATAAGGCATTTTTTTACTAGACCTTGACATATAAAGTTTTCTCCTTTCTATTATTGATATACAACTTTGCTAAGTTGCATAAGATATCTGTAATATTAATTTTACTTGTTAACAGTTATCTTATTTTCTTCTCTTTACTATAAATTTATTTGATTGTTTTTTCTTATTTCTTGTTTTATATCCTAATGCTGGTTTACTCCATGGTGTAAGTGGTCCTGCATGACCGATTGGAGCTCTACCTTCACCACCACCATGTGGGTGATCTACTGGGTTCATAACTGAACCTCTAACTGTTGGTCTCCAACCCATATGTCTTTTTCTTCCTGCTTTTCCTAATTTAACATTTTCATGCTCAGAATTTCCTATGACACCAATTGTTGCTCTACATCTTGATAAAATTAATCTCATTTCTCCTGATGGTAATCTAACATGTGCATATTTTCCTTCTTTTGCCATAAGTTGAGCACTTTGACCTGCAGCTTTTGCTAATTTTCCTCCTTGACCTGGATTTAATTCAACATTATGAATTAATGTACCAACTGGTATATTTGCAATTGGCATACAGTTTCCTGGTTTTATATCTACTTTTTCTCCTGATATTACTTTATCTCCATCTGTTATTCCTTGTGGTGCTAGAATATATGCTTTTTCTCCATCTTGATATTGAATTAAAGCAATATTACTACTACGATTTGGATCATATTCTATACCAATTACTGTTGCTTCCATATTATCTTTTTTACGTTTAAAATCTACTATTCTATATTTTTGTCTGTTTCCTCCACCTTGATGTCTTACTGTTATTCTTCCATAACTGTTTCTTCCTGCTTTTTCTTTCTTTTTTGCAAGTAATGATTTTTCAGGTGTTTTCTTTGTTATTTCTGAAAAATCTGAAACAGTCATATTTCTTCTTGATGGTGTATATGCTTTGAAGTGTTTCATTCCCATCTTTTTTTCTCTCCTTTCTCAAAAATTAATGAAAAACAATTTGTTTTTGATTAATTTTTAATAATTCCTTTCGAATTATTTTTATTCATATTATAGATATTTACGGATTTTTTCCTGCTCCGTATACAGATATTCTTTATTATCCTGGTATTTTCCAGATATTTTTTAATTGTATTTAATACATTTATATTCTGGTTTCATCTGCTCTTTGTTTATTACCAAATTTTTTTAATGAAATATTTTCTTTAACTACTTTATCTATATATTCTTGTAATATTTCATTATATGTTTTTGGTATTTCTGCCTTTATACTATTTTCTTTTATCCAGTTATCTCTTTCTTTTTTACCCATTCTAAGCTCCCATAAATTCTTCTATTGAGTCTTTATATTTCTTTGTAACTTTTTCTTCTTTTCCACCTTTTGCTAAGTATGTTTTTACTGTTTGTGGATTTGTATCTATTTTTACAATGGCTTTTTTCCAATCTGATGTCATTCCAATATGTGCCCCAACTCTTTTTTTCTTTCCTTTAACCATTACTGTATTTATTTTTAATACTTTTACTTCAAAAAGTTTTTCAACTGCTTTTGCAATTTCAACTTTTGTTGCCTTTTTATTTACTTCGAAAGTATATTTTCCTTCTTGTACAGCATAATTACTTTTTTCTGTAATTACTGGTGCTATTATAATTTCTTCTGGTCTCATTATGCGTACACCTCCTCTATTTTTTTAACTGTATCTACTGTTAAAATTAAATTGTTATATTTTAATAAATCATATACATTTATTGTATTTAATAAGATTGTTTTTACACCTTCTATATTTCTGCTTGAATATTTTACGTTTTCATTCTTTTCTGGTAATATAATTAATGTTTTTCCTTCAACTTTTAATGCTGATAATGCTTTTACCATATTTTTTGTTTTGATTTCAGTTAATTCTAATTTATCAACTACTGTTAATTCTTTTTCTATAACTTTTGAACTTAATATTGATTTTATTGCTAATCTTTTTTCTTTCTTATTAACAGTGTATTTATATGAACGTGGTTTTGGTCCTAATGCAATTCCACCTTTTACCCATTGTGGAGCACGGATACTTCCTTGTCTTGCTCTTCCTGTTTCTTTTTGTCTCCATGGTTTTTTACCACCACCACGAACTTCTGCTCTTGTTTTTGTACTTTGAGTACCTTGTCTTTGATTAGCTAAATAATTAACTAATACACTATGTACTACTGTTTCGTTTGGTGTAATTCCAAATACGCTTTCTTTTAATTCTAAATCACTAACTTTTTTACCTTGAATATCATATACATCTATTTTTGGCATTTTGTATATCCTCCTTTCCCTTATTTACTAGCCTTTACTGCTGATTTTATTTTTAAGATAGCTCCTTTTGGTCCTGGCATACTACCTTTTATTAATATTACATTTTTGTCCATATCAACTTTTACAACATCTAAATTTTGTACTGTTACTGTTGTATGTCCCATATGACCTGGAAGCTTTTTACCTTTCATAACTCTTGAAGGTGTAGCACATGCTCCCATTGAACCTGGTCTTCTATGATACATTGAACCATGTGTCATTGGTCCTCTGTGTTGACCATGTCTTTTTATAACACCTTGAAATCCTTTTCCTTTTGTTATACCTTGTACATCTATTTTTTCTCCAGCTTCAAAGATATCTGCTTTTATTTCATCTCCAACTTTCATTCCTTCTATTGAATCTAATCTAAATTCTCTTAAGTGTTTTTTTGCTGTAAGATTTGCTTTTGCAAAATGTCCTTTTTCTGGTTTATTAATATGTTTTTCTTTAACTTCTCCAAATCCTAATTGTACCGCATTATATCCATCTGTTTCTACTGTTTTTATTTGTGATATAATACATGGACCTGCTTCAACTACAGTTACTGGAATAACATTTCCTTTTTCATCAAATATTTGTGTCATTCCTATTTTTTTTCCTATGATTGCTTTTTTCATTTTTTCCTCCTAAACTATTGGCTGATATTTAAATTTAGCATTTTTGCTATATCAGCTTGGTTTTTATTTGCTATTATTATAGCTTTATTTCTATTTCAACACCTGCTGGTAATTCTAATTTCATTAGATTGTCAACAGTTTTTTGTGTTGGATAAAGAATGTCAATAACTCTTTTATGTGTTCTCATTTCAAATTGTTCTCTTGAATCTTTATCTTTATGTGGAGAACGTATTACAGTTACTACTTCCTTTTGTGTTGGTAATGGAATAGGACCTGAAACCTTTGCCCCTGTTTTTTTAGCTGTTTCTACTATTTGTGCAGCAGACTGTTCTAAAATAACGTGGTCATAAGCTTTTAATCTTATTCTAATTTTTTCACTTGTTACAACTGTGTTTGCCATTTAAAATTCCCTCCTTAAATAAAATATTATCTAGGCAAGTTGAAACACATCCTGGCGTTTTGTATTACGCCAATAAAAAAACCCAAAATTGCATGTGTATTTTGGGATAAGTGTTATTTATACATGCTTTACATGTATCTTTTACATTTTTTCAGTAAAAGAACTTACCGCCTAGTCTAAGCTAAGACATACTCCACTGAAGTTCCCTCCACTCTTTTTTCTAAGAATGTAGCCACATTCAGCTTCAACGCAAAACTCATGCTTAAATATTATACAACGCTTTTAGATGAATGTCAACCAAAATTATGAATAAATTAAAAATACTTATGATTTCAGACATTTCCTTTTGGGTAATACTAGGATTATCTCTTATCAAATTAATTATCTGTGTTTGTGTATTATTTAACTTTGTAATTTTTTCATTATCCTTTTTAGATAAATCATAGGTTCCATAATTATTGTCATAATATGATGGTCTTAAAAAACTCACTTCAAAGAACTCATCATATTTAAATTCAGGCTCTTTTAATCCTGCATCTTCCATTAGTTCTCTCATTCTTCCTATACCTGTACCAGCTTTTTCTATATAATGTGCTCTTCTTAATAAATCTGCTATTATATGATTTCGTGCAATATATTCTTATAATTGTTATCTATACTAAATTAATATTTTGTATTGTACTTTTTAGCACAAAAAGCAGAAGTCCTAACTTGTATCATCAATTGATACAGGTTTCCTTCTGCTATATTTTTTATTCAATTTCATTTTTTCTTATTTACTAAACTTAAACACTATTAATTTTTTTTCAACTTTACATTAGAAAAATACATTGTACATGTGTATCCATCATCAAGCCCTGCAAATTCAAAACAGATATACATAGTAGATTTTGTTGCTTGAAATGTATGAGAATATGCTTTTGATGTATTTGTATTTTGACTCCATTTATATTGAACATTAAATCCATTATAATTTCCTAAAGCCTCTGTTGATATTGAAACTCCATATCGATTTGGATAAGATGACCAATGTGTACCATTTGTATAGTAATTATATGATAATGTATAATTATTACCAACCTCTAAATTATTTATAGGTACGTTTATATCTTCATACCCAGCATCCATAGACATACTAACCGTTAAATTTCCTGCACTCTTACTATTTACAGTGTAATTATGCCAATTTGAAAACATCCCATCAAATGATACAGCAATTTCACTATTTAATACATTAATACTATACTCTTTACTAATTACTGTGCTATTGTTGTTTGTTACTTTACATGTTATTTTTACTGTTCCCTCACTTTTTCCTGTAACTGTGCAAGTTGCTCCATTTTCTGAAACTGTAGCTATACTATTATTACTACTACTCCATTCCATTTTTTGATATTTTGCATCTGTTGGTGATATTGTTGCTGTCAATGAAATTGATTTTCCTACTTCTACACTTGTAGCTCCATTTATTTCTACACTCTTAACACTTTTACTAATAATTTTTACGTCATAAGTATTACTTACAGTAGTATTATCATAATTAAGTACAACACATGTTATTTCTACTGTTCCTTCACTAACGCCAGTTACTATACATGTATCTTTATTACTATTTATTGTCGCCTTACTATTATCATTACAAATCCATTTTACACTATTATAAATTGCATTAGTTTCATTGCTATTTACTGTTAATGTTATATCACTTCCAACTTCTACCTCTTTTTCACCCTTTATTGTTATACTTTTTACATTATTCGCTTTTATAACCTCATCATTTAATTTTACATTTCCTTTATCATCTATTTCTAAATTTTCTCCACTTTCCGTTTTTATTTTATACTTTCCATCTTCAAATTTATATTTATCTTTATAATTTTTTTCTAAAAATTCTTCTACATTCGGCTGTTTACCTTCTACTTCACACATTTTTTTGTACATTTCATATTCATTTACCAACAATATAGCTTCTTCTTCTGCTTGTTTTTCTTCTGTCGTTGTCTTTGCCTTTTTTGCTCTTCCTATTATGCCATTTTCTCCTCCCAATGTTGCAATGCTCACTCCTGCTAGTATTAATAATACTATTATTGTTATTACTAATGCTATTAGTGTTATACCTTTTGTTTTTTTATCTATTATTTTCATCCCTAATATCATCCCTTCCTAAAATTTCATCATTCTATTCTTGTAATTGTTATCTATACTAATATTTTATATTTTTTAGCACAAAAAGCAGAAGTCCTAACTTGTATCATAAATTGACACAGTTTTACTCCTGCTATATTTTTTATTTAATTTTATTTTTTTCTTATTTAATAAACATAATGTGTGTGTGTGTGTGTGTGTACAGCCTCAAGGCTTTTAGCGTTTACATTTGTATTCATTTTTCCACCTCTTTATTTTTGTTTTTTCCCTACTTTTTATAATATTATAATATTTTCCTTTTCTAGTCAAGATTATTTTTCTTTTTTATTGTATAATGTGTATATATGGGTCAACTAAAAATTTATATTTAATCTTTATTGATTTTGCTTATGCATTATGTTAAAATACATAAAATAACAAATCAGAACAAAAAGGAGCGATATAAATGGCATTTGATGGAATTGTAACAAAAGCAATCTCTTGTGAATTAACAAACTTAATAGGTACAAAAATTACAAAAGTTTTTGAACCAGATAAAAACAATATAATATTAGGTTTATACGGTAATCAAGAAAATCATACTTTGCACATATGTATTGAAGCTCATAATTGTCGATTAAATTTAACTCGACATTCTGTACCCAATCCTCTTGTAGCTCCTAATTTTTGTATGCTACTTAGAAAACATATTATAGGTAGTAAAATAACTAATATTAATACAAACGATTTAGAAAGACTTGTCATTATAGATTTGGAGAATATTAATGAATTACATGATACTGTAAAAAAACAATTAATAATAGAATTAATGGGAAAACATAGTAATATTATATTAACTAACAATAATAATATTATAATCGATAGTTTACGTCATACAACTTGCTTAGAAAACTCATATAGAGATATTTTACCAGCTCACGAATACACTTTTCCAACTTCTAATAAAGAAAGTTTTATGAGCATAAACAATTTTAATGATTTTTACAAAATCATTTCACCAGAATTAACCAATAATTGTTTACCAAAAACCATTTCTAATAAATTCAACGGTATAAGTACCTCTTTTATTAATTATATAATTGAAAAATTTAATATTAATTCAAATAATAAAAACGATTTAGAAACTTTATATAATTATATTAAAAATATAATATCCAATACTAATTCTAATAAATTATCTTTTGATTTATGTTATTCAAAAGATTATAATTTAATTCTAACTGACTCTATTCAAGACACTTATCATTTAAATTACTTTATAGATGAATTTTATTATAATAAAGAAACTTTTGAAAAATTCATTTCTTATAGAAATAGTTTATTAAAAATTATTTTTGATACATTAAAAAAGTATAATAATAGATTACTTAGTATTAATTCAAAATTAAATGAATGTAAAAAAATGGATACTTATAAATTATATGGTGAACTTATTACAACTAATTTATATAAAATAAAAAATGAAAATTCAGATTTTATTGAATTAGAAAACTATTACGACAATAATAATATTATAAAAATACCTTTAGATAAAAAATATTCTCCTAGTATTAATGCAAAAAGATACTTTAAAAAATATCAAAAACAAAAAAATGCTTTAGAAATTGTTAATAAACAAAAAGTAGAAACTTTAGAAGAATTAAATTATATTGAAAGTGTTATTTACGAATTAGAATCTTGTTCTTCTACTTTGGAACTTCAAGATATTTTTGAAGAAATTTCTGAAAGCGATATTTTTAAAGAAAAATTAAAAATAAAATCAAATTATAAAACAAAAAAGACTAAAAAAAATAAAGATTCCAAAAATTTTAATCCAATAAAAGTTGAAATTAACGGTTTTAATGCATATGTTGGTAGAAATAACATCGAAAATGATTATTTAACAACAAATTTTGCCAATAAAACTGATTTATGGTTTCATACCAAAGATATTCATGGCAGTCATGTAATTTTAAAATGTAATTACAATGAAGATGTACCTGATGACGTTTTAACACAATGTGCTTTGCTTGCTGCTAGACATAGTAAAGCAAAAAACTCTTCAAATGTTCCTGTTGATTATTGTAAAATTCAATATGTTAAAAAGCCTCATGGTAGCAAACCTGGTTATGTAATCTACACTAATAATAGAACTTTATATGTAACACCTTAATATAGATAAAGAAAAAAATCCCCGCCTTAGCCGTAAGATGTCAAAATTTTTAAGGACCTGTTCTGCAACAGGTGGGTGCCTACCTAAATATTCATGGGCTTCTTACTACTTAAAAAGTGTAAGCTTGCACGCCATATTTGAGAGATTTGGCCCCTCTTAATTCTTGTTGGTTCTAAAAATTCTGTCTACACGCACTACGCAGGGTATTTTTCTTATTTAATTTAATTATATATTATCATAAAAAAAATGCATTTTCAACTGAAAAATTTTCCATAATTCATATTTTTTCATTACATAATTTATTATTTCTCTCTGTTTCTTAATTTATTATAAACATTCTTAACTTTCTTTGCTTGACACCGAACTTTTAAGTTAGTATAATAACATAAAAAATTGGAGGTAACTATGGAATATACATATACAAGAAAAATTAATTATTACGAAACTGATAAAATGGGTATAGTACATCATTCTAATTATATACGCTTTTTAGAAGAAGCTAGATGTTATTTTTTAAAAGATATTGGTTTGCCTTATGAAGAACTTGAAAATATTCACATCATGATACCAGTTATATCCGTTGTTTGTAATTATAAAAATGCTGTAACTTATGGTGATACCATATATATAAAAATATCTATTAAAGAATTTACAGGCACTAAACTAATTATTTCATATACAGCCATTAATTCTATTAATGATAAAATTATTGTAACTGCTGAAACAACACATTGTTTTACAAATTCCGATTTAAAACCTGTTAATTTAAAAAAATACAATAAAGATATTTATAATAATTTTTCATTACAGTTAAGTAACTATATTGTTTAAATGTAATAAAAACTCATTTCTTATTACATTTAAATTTAACATATTTAACTTTTATTTTTGCTTTTTATCACTTTTAATCTTGTAAATTCTTCTCTATCTCTTTCTTCTAATATATCCTGAATTTTTTTATATAATTCTTCTTCTTCAGGAATTACAATATCTTTTAATGCATTAGAACGTTTTCGTACTTTTGATATATTTTTTTCCAATCGAACTATTGTGGCTTCTAATTCTGCTAACTGTATTAAATTTTTTTTAATTTCATAAAATTTATTAACTGCAATATCTACTGAAATTGTAGAACCATATAAACCATAGCTTATATCAAGTGCTTTATCTTCAAATATAACAGAAGGAATCTCCACTCCCATAATACTTTTATATTTAATATCTACATTATTATCTACTTTTATACCATTGGCAACATTAATCAATTCATCTATACCTATATCTATACTTGCATTTACAAATGCATCACTTGCCTCTTGCATTAAAGTATATACTTTTTTTCTCAATTCATTCCTTTTATTTTCATATTTCTTTTTTTCTACTGTCAAAATAAATTTTTTCTTTTCTAATAAATCATGACCTTGCTTTGACAATTTTAATTTGTCTTTAATTCTCATAAGATTATTTTTTGTTGGTAATGTACTTGTATCCACAATAACCTCCATTTTTTATAGCCATTACATCTATTTTATTCAAACTTTACAACTTAACTATAATAATTTTTTATTCATTTATTTTATCCCATTCTTCTTTAGGCAAAATTTTTAAAATTTCCCATGCTAAATCTAATGTTTGTTCTATAGTTCTTGATTCCCATTGTTTTTGATTTATAAATTTATTTTCAAATTCTTCTCCAAATTTTAAATATTTTCTATCTAATTCAGAAAGGTCTGCTTCTCCCAATACTTTTGCTAATGCTCTAACTTCTTGTGTTTTAGAATATGATGAAAATAACTGATCTGATAATTTTCTATGGTCTTCTCTTGTATATTCTTTTCCTATTCCATCTTTCATTAATCTTGAAAGAGAATCCAAAATATTAATCGGAGGATTTATTCCTTTCTGATATAATTCCCTTGAAAGCACAATCTGGCCTTCTGTTATATATCCTGTCATATCTGGAATAGGATGAGAAATATCATCATTTGGCATTGTTAGTATTGGAATTTGTGTTATTGAACCTTTTTTACCTTTAATCATTCCTGCTCTTTCGTATATTGAAGCTAAATCACTATATAAATATCCTGGATACCCCTTTCTGCTTGGTATTTCGCCTTTTAATGTTGATACCTCTCTTAAACTTTCTGCATATGCTGTCATATCAGTTAAAATTACTAGAACCTGCATATCTAAATCAAATGCAAGATATTCCGCACATGTTAGTGCTACTTTTGGCATCAATATTCTTTCAATTGATGGATCATTAGATAAATTTTGAAAAGTTACCACTTTTGAAAGAATTCCACTTTCTTCAAAACTTTTTCTAAAAAATTCCGCTGTTTCATATTCAGCTCCCATTAGACCAAATACAATTGCAAAATTTTTATCATCTTTTATATTAGCTTGTCTTATTATTTTTTCTGCCAAATCATTATGGTTTATACCACTTGATGAAAATATAGGCAATTTCTGACCTCTTATTAATGTCATTAAACCGTCTATTGCAGATATTCCTGTTTCTATATAATTTCTAGGATACTTTCTTGCTATAGGATTTATTGGGTTTCCGTTTATATCTCTTTCTATATAATCGTGTAATTCTCCTAATCCATCTACTGGTCTACCTGCCCCATCAAAAAATCTTCCTAGCATTTCTTTTGACAATTTAATTTGTAGTGGCTTTCCTTTTAACTCAGTTTTCACATCTTTTGTATTAATTCCGCTTGTTCCTTCATATACTTGAATTACAGCAATATCTTCATTTAAAGTAATTACATTTCCTATTCTTTTTTCTCCATTACTTAAAATTATTTCTACTTCTTCATCAAAAGATAATTCTTTAGGTGTTTTTAAATATACTAATGGCCCATTGATTGCTTCTAATCCTAAATATTGTGTTTTCATTTTTTCACATTCCTTTCTGATATAACCTTTCAATGCTTTAAAGAATTAAATATGATTTTTATATGTTTCCTCTAACTTTAATAATGTTTCTTTTACTTTATTATCAAATTCTTTAAATTTATAAATTTCAGTATTTTTTATATTATATTTTAATTTTTTGTATTCATCAAAAAAACCTAACTCTTTAATAACAGATATTGGAATTGATTTTTCTATTAATTTTTCAGAATAATTGTATATTATTAATATTGATTTCATCATTGCAAATTGCTTTTCCAACGGAACAGATGTATCTATATCACTCATAGCACTTTGTTGTAAAAATCCTACTCTTATTGCTTTACTTGTTTCCAATATAAGTTTTTTATTATCAGATAAAACATCTTGGCCTACAACTTTTGCAATTTCTAAAAGTTCATTTTCTTGTTCCAACAAATTTACTACTTCTTGCCTCACTTCTATGAAGTCTGGACTTACATTTTCCTCATACCAATCTTGTAAATTATTTACATATTCACTATAGCTTATATTCCAATTAACAGCTGGATAATGTCTTGAATAAGCAAGTTCTCTATTTAAAGCCCAAAATACATGTACAAATCTTTTAGTATTTTGAGTAACTGGCTCTGAAAAATCTGACCCTTGTGGAGAAACAGCTCCAATTATTGTAACTGAACCTTCTGTACCATTTAAATTTTTTACTCTCCCTGCTCTTCCATAAAATTCTGATAATCTTGATGATAAATATGATGGATACCCTTCTTCTGCTGGCATTTCTTCTAGTCTTCCAGAAATTTCTCTTAATGCTTCTGCCCACCTTGATGTTGAATCTGCCATTATAGCAACATTATATCCCATATCTCTATAATATTCTGCAATAGTAATTCCTGTATAAATTGATGCTTCTCTTGCCGCAACTGGCATATTTGATGTATTTGCAATTAACACTGTTCTTTCCATTAGTGGTCTTCCTGTTCGTGGATCTATTAATTTTGGAAATTCTTCTAAAACATCTGTCATTTCATTTCCTCTTTCACCACAACCTATATATACTATTATGTCTGCATCACTCCATCTTGCAAGTTGATGTTGTAACATTGTCTTTCCTGTTCCAAATCCTCCTGGTATCATTGCCATTCCACCTTTTGATATTGGAAATATTGAGTCAATTACTCTTTGACCTGTCTGCAGTAATTGGTTTACTTGTAGTCTTTCACCATATGGTCTTTGTTTTCTTACCGGCCATTTTTGAATCATTGAAACTTCTGTAACAGTTCCATCTAAACTTTTTATTTTTGCAATAGATGTATTTACATTATAGTCTCCTTCTTGAATTATTTGAATAATTTCTCCTTCTACTCCATATGGTACCATTATTTTATTTATTATACTTGGTGTCTCTACAACTTCGCCTAATATCATATTTGAATACACTTTTTGACCATTCTTTATAACTGGTTTAAAATGCCACTTTTTTGTATAATCTATTGAATTTACATTTTCTCCTCTTTGTATAAAATCTCCCGATTTTTCTCTTAAATAATTTAATGGTCTTTCTATTCCATCAAAAATATTTCCTAATATTCCAGGACCTAGTTCAAGCAAAAGTGGAGCTCCAGTTGTTACAACTTCTTCACCTATTTTTAATGACCTTGTTTCCTCATATACTTGAATTGTTGCAATATCTTTTTCTAATTTTATAACTTCTCCTAATAATTTATAATTTCCAACTTCAACCATATCATGCATAGCAAATCCTGCTTCTCCTCTAGCCTTTACAACTGAACCATTTATAGATATTATCTTTTTTGTATCCAATTATATCACCTCTATTTGATCTACTTTATTTTGCCAACTTTCTTCTAAACAATTTCTTATTGAATTATCTATAGCAACATTGTTTAACTTATCAATTGCTAAGCAACCTCCTATTATTTCATTTTCTGCAATCTTTAATGTACAATTATACTTTTGAGTAATTATATCTTTATATTTATTATAATCGTTTTCTGTAATATATATTTCATAACTATCTCCTTGCAAATTTTCCATTACAGATATTATATTTTTTTCTAAATACTCTAAATATTCATTTGAATTAACAAATATTTTCAACTTGTTTTGTACTTCTTTTTTTATATCTTGTAATATTATATATTTATTTGAAAGTATCGTTTTTTTATAATCCAATTCAGCTACATATATATCAGAATTAAATTTTTTTTCCATTTTATTTAATTTATTAACATATTTATTATCTGCATCTTTTTTGTATTGATTAACTTCATCTTCTATTCTTTCTTGTATTTTTTTGTTCATATTAACTTTTAATTCATATGCTTCTAATCTTGCCATATCTAAACAACTTCTTTCAAATTTTCCAAATTTTTCATCAATAGAACTCATACAAAACTTCCTTTCTATATCCTAACAACCAATGGAAATTTACTATTAAATATGATATTATCAAATTCTTTTTTAGCCATTTCATATATCTTATTTGTAATAACTAAAATTCCTACTTGTTTATTTTCTGTAATTTGATGTATTTTTTCAATAATTTCTTTATTATTTTTCATTATTACCGTATCTATTCCACCTAGTTTTAAACCTACAGCTGTATCTCTATTATCACTAATTCCCAGTATTTTCATTATATTCCTTCTTTCTTACAACAATATGCTACATATTTATTATGTTTAGTACTTAATTGTAACTATATTTGATTTAAAATCATAATAGATATTATTAAACCATATATAGCAATACCTTCTGCCAATCCAACAAATATTATAGTTTTTCCTAATAAACTAGGATTTTCGCTTATTGCACCTACTGCACTTGAGGCAACTATTGCAACAGCTATACCAGCACCTAAACAAGCAAGTCCTGTTGATAATGCTGCCGCAATTAATCCTAAACCTTTGTTACTTTTACTCTCATCTTCTGTTTGTGGTTCTGCTTCTTCTTCTGATGGAGCATTTGTAGTATTTACATTTGCATTATACTCTTCTGTTACTGTATTATAACTTGTTTCATTTGATTGAGCAATTGTATTATTTGTATTTCCTTTTGATGTTGCAGCATATATAACTGTTGCATATATACCACAAATTATTACTAAACTTATTACTATTTTATATATTTTTTTCATTTAATCCACTTTCCTCTCATTTTTATACTTTTTTATACTTTATATATACTAATTTATATATCAGTATAGAATACGCTTATTGCAAACTTTTATTAATTGATTTTATGCTATTTCTTCTCTAATTGGCCTATATTTCTTTCCATCTCCTACATAAAATCTACTAAATAATTCATAATATTCTAACCTTAATACTTGTATTCCTACTATCAATCCTTCTAAAGCAATAACTAAAATATTACCAATTATTGCTATTATAAGACTTCCTGCACCAGTCGCCATATTTGATAATATATATACTGCCATACATAAACCAACATGATTTATAGCAAATGCTGCAATTCTGACAAATGAAACAGTATTACTTACAAAAGATAATAATGTTTCTATTAATTCAAATATTATTTCTACAATTGGTGTTTTTTCTTTTTCTTTCGATTTTTCTATTACATTTATAATTCTATCTTTAAACATTATTATTGCAAGCAAAATTACTATAATTGCAATTAATACTCCTGTAGGCAATATCATTTTTCCTTTTACAAAATAATATATTACAGCTGATATTACTAAAACATAAAATATTAATCCTGCTAGTCCATTTTCACTTAAAAATATTCTTTTTTTATCTTTATTTTTTATTCCATTATATATGTTCAATATTATTGCTAAAACAATTAATATAACTCCTACTGCAATACCTGCAATTAGCATTGTTTGTATATTTTCCATAGGACTAATTAAAATAGCTGGAATTATATCCTCTCTGCCAAAAATACTTCCATATAATACACCAAAAATCATTGCAGATATTCCTCCTGCTGTTAAAACGGAACCTAAAGATATTTTCTTTTTTGCCATTATAAATCCTACAATTGCTATTACTAATCCATGTCCTACATCTCCAAACATAAATCCAAACATTAAAAATGCTGTTAATGCAACAAATAGTGTAGGATCTAACTCTTGATAATTTGGTGTTCCATACATTTCAACTATTGTTTCAAATTTTCGTGCAAACCAGTTATTTTTTAAATATGTCGGCGGTGTACTTGCAACTTCATCATTACTTTTTATTTTATATTGAATATCATTTTCATTATCTAATTTTGGTTTTAATGCTTTTAATTCATCTTTAGGAATCCAACCAATTATATAAAAATCCCCTTTACTATCATGTGCTATATATTTTTTTAAATTATTTATTTTTTCATATGTTTGAAATTGTCTATAAAGCGATATTAATATAGGTTCATATTTCTTTTTAATAGATATTAACTCTGCTCTTTCTCGTTTTAAAATATTTATATTTTCTTCTTTCATATTTTCTAATCTTTTTATATATTCTTCTGGTCTACCTTGTATATCTTGATTTATCCATATTCTCTCAAATTTCATCACATTAAAGAAACTGTCTATTTTAGCACTATATTCTTCTGTGGTTAGATATATTATCCATACATAGTCTAATTCTTCTTCTACTTTAACTATTACTGTGTCATATTTCCATACATCTTCCATTAACTTATCATAATTATTTTTTGATATTCTTCCATACCTAAATTTTATATATTTTAAATTATATAAATCTGCCAAATTAATTTTTAGACCTCTTAAATGTCCTATTGGATATAACAAATTTTCAATATTTTTTATTTCGTCTTCTGCACTTTTTATGCTTTTAGTAACATCATTTATTTGAATATCTATATCTTCTAATACTGAATGTAATTCATCTACACTTCCTTCTAGTTTTGATTGCACATAATTTTCGGTATATTCTATATCTATTTTTTTCATCAAATCTTTACAAAATTTTAAATTATCTTTTACTTTTGGATCATAATTAAAATATGATAGTCTCCAACCTTTTTCATACACTTTTAGAGCATCTTCTAATTGCATTCCACTATTTAGTAAATATTTAGATATAAATTGGTTCATATTTTCTTCTTTTCCAACAATGCTAAGTAATTCCATTTGTTCAATTGCCATTTTTTTCTCACAATCCTTTCCTATGCATATACTTAAACTATTATTCTATTTTCAATTTGATTAATATCTAATTTATATATTATTCCACCTATTATATTTATTATATTTCTTATATTAATCTTTTGTAAATTCATATAACTTATTACTGTACTTATATTAAACTTATTTTCTCTAAAATATTTTTTATACATTTTAAATTCATATATTTTAATATTTTTTTCTATATTTTCTCTTTTCTCCATATTAATAAATGCATACCTTGTATTTGCTATTATATTAAAAAATTCTTCTTCATTGTTTGCATTTATCAACTGCCAAATTGTTTCTTTGCTTAACTTATAATTTACACTTATCAATCTATTTTCTATTTCTTCTTTATCTAATTTATAATATTTTTTCATTCTATAAATCCCTAAAATATTTAACAAATCTATTTCTGTCCCTATTATTTCAAGAATTTCTTTTTTTTCATTTTTTACCATTTTATATAATTCTTCAAAATATTGCTTGTCCATATTATTTTCTATTGTTTCTATTGTTTTACTGTCTATTTCTTCATTTTCTTTTTGATATTCTTTTATAGATTTATAATACTCTGATTTTTTCACTATGTTTATAAATTGTTCAAAATTTTCTGCTTGCGAAATATTATCAATCTTTGTAAAAATATTTTTTGTCCACAAATCAATATCACCTAAATCATTATCTATTTTCGACTGTAATCCTATATTTTTTAATACTTCTTTTATACATTGCACTTCATATTTTGATATATATTGCTTAAATATTTTTTTGTCCTTTTCATTTAATAATCTATATATTTTTTTTATATCCTTTATAAATATTCTATCTAAACTTTCTTCTAATTCTAATCTATCTGATTCATCACTTATATCTTGTAATACATCTTCTTTATTTTTTAGGATGTATATTGCACTTTTTAAATCTGTTTGTTTCATTAATTCATATAAATCTTGTTTATTTAATGATTTCGCATACATTCCTCTAAGTTTAGCATTAATATTTGAATAACTCACTTTGTTCTCTCCATTCTTATTTATTGTATAAATTAGTTAATCAGTATAATTTTACTATTTCATTATAACACTATAACTTATACTGTAATAATTGTTTTTAATATTTCTTCAACAATTTGATTTTTTGATTTTTGATAATTCTCATTCAATTCTTGTATATCTTGTTTTTTTCTACTATTTATTATTTCAATAGTTTCATTTAATTTTTTATCATACTCTTGCTGTTTTTTTTCTATTTTTTCTTTCAATTGTGCATCTATAAATAATTTTTGTTTCATTAATTCTGCTTCTACTATGTTTTCAAATTGATTGTTTTGCTGTTCTATATTTTTAGTAATTTCTTTTGCTTTATTATCAATTTCAATAGCTTTTTTTATAATTTCTTCCACAGAACTCTCTTCCTTTCTTTATTGTATATACTTTTTATTTAGAATTTATACAATTAATTTTGTTTCAATATATTTTTTGCAGTTAATATTCCTACATATTCTTCTGGTAAAACAATTTCATTTACTCCTAATTTTTCTAATACTCTTTTATGTAATTTATCTCCTGCTTTTGCTATTACGTGTTTTACTCCTGCTTCTTGCATAGCAAGTACCGCCATTATACTTACTGAAACATCCTCTCCTATTCCTATTACTCCTATATCAAAATCTCCTATCGGAAGGTTTTGAAGTGCATCAATTGTTGTTATATCTATACATAATGCTTTTGTTACAAAATTGCTTGCTTTTTCAACTAATTTTATATTCCTATCTATTGCTAGCACCTCAATTCCTTGTTCTGATAATTCTTTTGCAACACTCATTCCAAAAATTCCTAATCCTATTATTATACATTGCTTTTTCATTTTTTCACATTCCTTCCTTATAACAATATATTTGCATCAACATAGGTAATATTTTCATTTCGTTTTCTTTCTATTAAAAATAAACCTGGTATTAATGACATTGGGCCAATTCTTCCTATAAACATTGTTATTATAATAATTATCTTTCCTGCTAAATTTAACATAGACATATCAAATAATGTTAGACCTGTTGCAGAAAATGCCGATACTGTTGCAAATACTATATTTAGTGTTCCAAAGTTATCAAAAAATATTAGTAAAAATATACTTGTTATTATAATAATAACACTTATAAATACTATTGCTACCGCCTTTTTTATTATTTCTGGTTCTATTTTTCTATTAAATATTATTACATTTTTTCTGTTATATAATGTTTGTATTGATGTTATAAATAATACCGCTATTGCTGCAATTCTAACTCCTCCTGATGTTGACCCTGGTGCACCTCCTATAAACATTAATATTATTGATATTATTTTTGTTGATATACTAAAACTATTGAAATCTATTGTATAAAATCCTGCTGTTCTGGTCGTTACACTTGCAAATAATGCATCTATTATTCTTACATTATTATTCATTTCCAAAAAATATATTAATAATGTAGATATTGCTAATATTATAAGTGTACTACTTACTACTAATTTTGTTTGAAATGTAAATTTATGTTTTTTTCTTTGTTTAATGTAATCTATTATATCTTCAATTACAAAAAATCCTATTCCTCCAGTTATTATTAGTGCTATAAATACTATATTAACGATTGTATCATATCTATATGTTGCTAAACTACTTCCTGAAAATAAATCTAAACCTGCATTGCAAAAAGCAGAAATTGAATGAAATATTCCATACCATATTCCCTCTATTATTCCGTATCTTGGTATAAATCTTGTTGATAATATTATTGCCCCTATTAGTTCTATTATGAATGTGTATTTTAAAATTTTTATTGTTTTTTCTTTTATTTTCGTGTAATCATCTACATTGATACTATCACTTACTAATAAAATATTTGAAAATTTCATTTTTTTATTTTTTATTATATATATATACTGAATAAATATCATAAATCCTAATGCCCCTATTTGCATTAAAATTGCTATGATTATTTGACCTAACAATGAAAATTGGTCTGATATAGTAACAGTTGAAAAGCCAGTAACACAAATACTTGATGTTGCTGTAAATAATGAGTCTATAATACTTATATTCTTATTGTTACATACTGGTAATAACAATAATACTGTTCCTATTAAAATTAAACTGAAAAAACCTTTTATAGGTATTAAATATAATCTCTTGTTTTTTACCATTTCTTTTGCTTCTTTCTTTATAAATAAATTATTAATAACAAATTATGTTACTTTTGAAAATTAATTTTCTTCTATAAATTTTTCTATTATTTCTATTATATTATTAGTATTACTTTTAAATTTGTTTGGTGAAAAATCATCTATTTCTTCAATAGCTTTTCTTAATTCTTCCACATTTTCTATTCCTTTTATATATCCTTTTTTTGAAAATGCTTTTATAATGTCTAATTGGTGGTCATTTACGTGTTCTTTATATTTATGTAATCTTGGTACTGCTATTACTTTTTTTTTTTTTTTTATTGCTCCTATTATTGAGCCTACTCCTCCATGTGTTATAACTAAATTTGCTTGTTCTAATAGTTTGTCCATCTCATCTATTGATATCATATCAAATATTTTCATATTTTTTGTTTCATATTTTGTTGCTCCTGCTTGTACTATTACTTCTTCTTTTATTATTTTATTTTCTATGCATTTTTCTATTTCTTCAAGTAATCTTTTAAAACTATTATTTTGTGTTCCTAGTAATACTAAAATCATTAATATATCGATCCTCCATATTTTGCTTTTGGATATAATTTTAACATTTCTTCCCATTGTACTATAAATAAGTCTGCTATTGGGTATATTAGCCTTCCTGTTGCTGTTTTTTTGTTTATGTTTGCAAATGTTTCTATATATATTATTTTACTTCCACATATTTTTCCAAAATAACATATTGGACCTGCTGTATGCGTCCCTGTTGTTATTATGTATCTTGGTCTTATTTTTATGTATAAATATATACTTTTTATACATATATATATATATTTGAATATGTAACTTATTATTTTGCTCCTCGTACCATATGGTAAATATGATATTTTGTCTTTGTATTTTTCTTTTAACTTTTCATTTGTTTTGTCTTTTTCGGTTATTATGTGATAGTCATATTTTTTAAACATTTCTTTTAATTGCATTAGTTCACTTAAATGTCCTCCTGTACTTGATATAAATAATACTTTTTTCATTTATGCAATCATCTCCTTAGACTACCTTTAATGTTTTTTATTATTTTATTCTTGTTTCTTTTTTTCTTGTATTATTCTACTATAAATAACAAAAAATAGCAATATGTTATTGCTATTTTTTACATTAAAATATATTTTCAATACTTAACTTATATTTATCATTTATATGTTGTATAACAAATATACTTTTATCAATTTCATTTGCTGCCATTTCATAGTCTTCTAATTCCACAAAACTTTTAACAGAAGTAATATCTGTTTCAACTTTTTCTAATTCATCATGTTCTATATAATATGCCAATTTTTTATGAATTTCTTTACTATATTCATCAATTTCTTTACTCTTTTCTATTACAGAATCCTTTTCCACTTCTTCTACAGTAATATCATTTTTTAATGACTCTAATTTTCCCATTAATTCATTTAGTCTATTTTCAGTATAATTTTGCGTAAAATAATCTAATATCAATATTACAATAATTATAACTATACTGATTATTGTCTCTTTATACATTAAAATTACGCTCCTTTCGCTTGACAGAAAATCTGACCTTTTGCATCTAAAGTAACTATTAACGCCTCTTCTGGATTAATCTTAAATTGACTCACTTGTTTTTTTAACCAATTGTAATCTTTTCCCAAAGCTTTCAAATTATCATACATCACTTTTCCATCTACAACTAAATCATAAGTTATCCCTTCATAATCTGGCATTATATTTAAATCTTCTGGTATCACAGTTCTTTTATTCGGCTTTTGTATTACAGTTACTTGTCCACTCGTTTCTAATATTGCATATTCAACATCACCAATATTCACCACATTATTTCCGCGTAATCTCTCTTGTAATTCATTTATTGTAAATCTTTCCTTTTTTAATGCACTTTCATCAATTTTTCCTCTATAAATTAATATTCTAGGCTTGCCACATATTACTTCTCTAGCTTTCATACTTTTTATATTAATCATAGAAATCATTAAATGCATTACTAATAAACCTAAAATTGGTATTATACCATTACTTATTGGTATTCCTGTTTCAGTCATTGGAATAGACGCCAAATCTGCTATCATTATTGATATTGCTAATTCAAATGGTTGCAGTTGCCCAATTTCTCTTTTTCCCATTAATCTCATAACAACTAATACGATTATGTATAAAATAATTGCTCTAATAAAAGTAATTAGCATATAATTTCCTCCAAACAAAATTTTACAATATAACATTTTATTAATATTTTTTACCAATTTTATTTATTTATACTATAAATTTTGAATATTTTATTTTTTATTGTTAATAATATTTTTATAACCTTGATTTAGATTAATTGTTGTTTGTCTTTAAATTTTATAATTTTAAGGAGGTTACAAAATGTCAGAAAGTCAAAGTAATAGTTATAATGGAACTTCAACTACATGGCAAATAATTGGAAGATTAATTGCTGCTGCTGTAGTGCTTGCAATTACAGCTTTCTTTACACCAGGTTTTTCAATAAATAACTTTTGGTCTTTAGCTATAGCAGCCATTGTATTAACAATTTTAGATTACTTAATTGTTAAATTTACAGGTTTACATGCTAGTCCATTTGGTAAAGGATTTATTGGATTTGCATTAGCTGCAGTAATTTTATATGTTACTCAATTCTTTGTAGCTGGCTATACAATATCATGGATGGCTGCAATAATTGGTGCATTAATATATGGTGTAATTGATTATTTTATTCCTGGAAATCAAAAAATGTAGCAAAAACAAAGCAAGCTAAGCTTGCTTTGTTTCATATAATACAATAATTTATTTTATTACTTCTACATCAATTTTTAAATTTTCTCCATTTATACCTGTATCAATATAACCATCTCTTTTTTCATTATATATAATATTAGATGACAAAGTTTCTTTTTTTATTGTATCTTCAAATTTTTTTATAATATTTTCTAACATTGTGTTTTCTGATACATATAAATTAATTCTATCTAATACTTCAAAATTTCTATCTTTTCTCATATTTTGAACTTTTGATAATATTTCTCTTACATATCCTTCTTCTTTCAACTCTTGTGTTATAGTAGTATCTAAAACAATTCCTATTTCTCCTTCTCCTGCAAACGCGAATCCATCTTTACCCTGCATAGTAATAAGAAGATTTTCCTGATTTAAATCTATTTTTGTACCCTCTATATCTATTGTTTCTACTCCACCATTTTTTATATTAGTTGCTAATTCCATTTGATTTTTCTTTTCTATTTCTTGTTTAATTTTTGGTATTAATTTTCCATATTCTTTTCCTAATATTGGTAAATTTGGTTTTATTTCAAAATTAACATATTTAGACATATCACTTCCAAATTCAACTTTCTTTACATTTAATTCTTCTTTTACAATATTTCCATAATATTCTGGTAAACTATTTATTGATACAAGCATCTCAGAAAGTGGTTGTCTATTTTTTATATTTGCAGTATTTCTTGCACTTCTTCCTAATTTTACTATTGTATACGCTAAATCCATTTCTTGCTCTAATTTTTCATCTATAACATTTTCATTTACTTCTGGCCATAAGCATAAATGTATGCTTTCTTCTGCATTACTATCAATTCCAACTACAATATTTTGATAAATTTCTTCTGTTATAAAGGGCACAAATGGTGCTGAAATTTTTGAAAGCGTAACTAATACTGTATATAAAGTTACATATGCTCCTATTTTGTCATCAGATAAACCTGAACCCCAAAATCTTTCTCTATTTCTTCTTACATACCAATTTGAAAGTTCATCTGTAAATATTTCAATTTTTTGTGCAGCTCCTGTTATATCATATTTTTCCAAATATTCATCAACACATTTTACTAAAGTGTTTAATTTTGATATTATCCATTTGTCCATTACATTATTTGATTTAAAATCTTTGTAATCTAGTGGATTAAATTTATCTATTTCTGCATATAACACATAGAATGAATATACATTCCATAATGTACTTAAAAATCCTCTTTGTGTTTCTTGCACATTTTCTAAAGATAATCTTGTTGGAAGCCATGGACTACTACATGTATAAAAGTGCCAACGTGTTGCATCTGCTCCTACTGTATCTAATAATACAAATGGGTCAACTCCATTTCCTTTAGACTTAGACATTTTTTGTCCTTTTCCATCTAGTACATGACCTAATACTATACAATTTTTAAATGGACTTTTTCCAAATAATGCTGTTCCTATTGCTGTTAATGTATAAAACCAACCTCTTGTTTGATCAATTGCTTCTGATATAAAATCTGCTGGAAAATTATTATCAAATTGTTCTTTATTTTCAAAAGGATAATGCAATTGCGCAAAAGGCATTGACCCTGAATCAAACCAACAATCTATAACTTCTTTTTCCCTTTTCATTTTTTTACCACATTCTGGACATTTTAAATATACACTATCTATGTATGGTTTATGAAGTTCTACATCTTCTGGTACATCTATACCTTTTTCTTTTAATTCATTTATACTTCCTATACATTCTTTATGTCCACATTCACATGTCCATACTGGTAATGGTGTTCCCCAATATCTGTCTCTTGAAATTCCCCAATCTATTACATTTTCTAAAAATTTTCCAAATCTTCCTGTTCTAATTGTATCTGGATACCAATTCACTTTATTATTATTGTTTACTAATTCGTCTCTTAATTTACTCATAGCAACAAACCAACTTTCTTTTGGATAATACAAAAGTGGTGTATCACATCTCCAACAGTGTGGATATGAGTGTAAATGTTTTTCTTTCTTAAACAATTTATTTTCTTTTTGTAACCAATCACATATTTCTTCATTACAATTTCTTACAAATTTTCCTGCCCATGGTTCTACTTCTTCTACAAATTTTCCTGATTTATCAACTAAATTTATAAATGTAATTCCATTTTGCTTTGCCACTAAGCTGTCATCTTCACCATAAGCTGGTGCTATATGAACAATTCCTGTTCCATCAGTTAAAGTAACATAATCTCCATGAATTACTTCGAAAGCTTTGCCTTCTACTTTTCCATATGGAATTAATCTTTTATATTTAGTACCTAGTAATTCCTCTCCTTTAAACTCTTTTACTATTTCATATTGTTTATCTTTTAATACACTTTCTATTAAATCTTTTGCTAAAATGTAATTTTCATATTTTGGCTTATCTTCATTTGATACATTTACTTTTACTTCTGCATAAGTATATGCTTTATTAATACATAATGCTAAATTTGATGGTAATGTCCATGGAGTTGTTGTCCATGCTAAAATATATGTATTTTCTTTTCCTTCTACTTCAAATTTTGCTATACATGTTAAATCTTTTACGTCTTTGTATCCTTGTGCCACTTCATGTGAAGAAAGTGCTGTTCCACATCTAGGACAATATGGCATTACCTTATGACCTTTATATAACAGTTTTTTGTCCCACATTTGCTTTAAAGCCCACCAAACAGATTCAATATATTCATTATGGTATGTAACATATGGATTGTCCATGTCAACCCAATATCCTATTTGATTTGTCATTTTTTCCCACATTGATACATATGTAAATACGCTTTCTTTACATTCTTTTACGAATTTTTCTACTCCATATTCTTCAATTTGCTCTTTTCCTGAAATTCCTAATTTTTTTTCTATTTCAAGTTCTACTGGTAGACCATGCGTATCCCAACCTGCTTTACGTATTACTTTATATCCTTTCATTACTTTGTATCTTGGTATTATGTCTTTCATTACTCTTGTTAATACATGCCCTACATGTGGCTTTCCATTTGCTGTTGGAGGTCCATCATAAAATGTGAAATATCTTTTTCCTTCATTCATAGCAAAATTTTTCTTTATGATGTCTTTTTCCTCCCATTTTTTACTTATTTCTTTTTCCATTCCTACAAATCCATTGTTTAATTCAACTTTTTTATACATTCATATTCCTCCCTTTTTATTATTTTCTAAAATTTCTCTTGTAAATTGAATTTTTTATAATAGATAATATTATAATAAAATTTTTCTATTATACAACAAAAAAGCCCTTTCACCCTACTTTTAGGACGAAAAGACTATTATTTTCTTTTCCGCGGTACCACCTATTTTAGTATTTTAATTTTTATAAAATACTCTCTCTTTTATCTTTAACGCAGATTTACGGCAAAACTTACTTTTTTTCAGTCTGCAACAACTATGGTGATAATAAATAATTTTTACTTCTAAACTCTCAGCATTTGTTTAGTTCTCTGTAAGTTATTATATTATTTATCGTGTCCTTAGTTTTTGTTTTTGATATTTATGTTTATATATTATCATATATATTATTAAATTTCAAGATATAATGACTATTTTTTTTATTAATTGTTACAGGTTAATGGTTTTAAAATGTATTTAAAAAACATTTTTCATTAACATATTATTATCTATAAACCCTAACCTTTTATTTAATTTAAAAATTTTCCAAATATTGTAAATCGTAGTGTGCGCAAAGCCTGCACGTTTCGCAATTTCTTTTAGGTGCATATTCATTTTTATTTATATTATAAAATAGTTGCATAAAGGAGGTATAGCATATGAACAAATTAAAAATACCACAAAATCACAGTGGAATTAGTAAAACTTTAAGACTACCAGAAAATATTGTAAATGATGTACAAAATCTTGCAAATATTAAAAATTTATCCTTTAATAAAATTGTAATATCATTACTTCAATTCGGTTTAGAAAATTTAGAACAAGAAGATAAAAATTCTTTAGAGGAACTTCAAGAAAAAGAACTTTCTACAATATAAAAATGGAAACATCAAACTCTTTTTATTTTAATTATTAAATCCATAGAAAAATCTCAAAAGATACTATGGATTTAATTTTTTTCTATTTAATATACAAATTACAATATATTATCGTTTTTTAATAATTGTTAATAATCTATTTATGCTATTATAAAGTTTTATGCATATATATTAAATAGTATTTAATTAAAGGAGTAATCACTTATGAAAATAACAACAACCATTGTTGAAAATAATAAATATTCTCAAATATTTGTTGAAAAAGATGAAATGCAACAAAAGAAAGTAAAAGATAAAATAGAACTACTAAAAAAACAAGGACACAAAATTGCTATATTTGTTTCTGGAAATGATGAAATACTAGAAATAATTAAAAATATAATATATATTTTTAACAATCCTTAAATATTTTAATAATTATTTTTAATTACTAATATTTTCCTCATATGACTTTGAAAAAGGAGAAGATAATGAATTTTTTGAAAAATGAATATAATTTGAAAGAAAACAATAAAACAAACTTAATTACACAAAAATTTAATTATTCTAAATCACAAAATAAAACTATTACTGTATCAGCATATGCAAGATTAAGTAGAGATGAAGATAGAGAAAATTATTCTAGTATTGAAGAACAAATTAACATCATTAAAGAATATGCTAAAACCAGAGGTTGGCATATAGCAGATGAAAATGTATATATAGATGATAATATATCTGGATATACTTTCGATAGACCAGAATTTTCTAAAATGTTACAAAATGTAGCAACTGGACTTATAGATGTAGTAATTGCAAAAGATTTATCAAGAATAGGAAGAAATAATGGTAAAGTCCTTTGTTTAATTGAAGACTTTAAAAAATCTGGAAAAAATTTAATACTTATATCAGAAATGGGAGGTGTATACGATGTTCAAAATGATAGAGATGATACTATAGGAATTACAACTTGGTATAATGAAAGATATGTAAAAGATATTTCAAGAAAAACACGATGCAATATGTTATCAAAGCAAAAAGCTGGCAGATTAATTATGGGAAATTTTTATGGTTATGAAAAAGTATTTGAAGATGGTATACCAAAATTATATGTAATTGAAGAATTAAGAGGAGCAATAGAATTAATTTTTCATCTATATGTAAAACAGGGCTTTGGCAGAAAAAAAATAACAGATGTATTAAATAGCGATAAATATAATTATCCAACTCCTTCTGTTTATTATCAAAGAAAACATATGGAACAAGGTAGGATATATAAACATAAAGTACAAAGTTTATGGAGTACAGATATGGTCAAACATATTTTAGAAAATGATGTATATTGTGGAAATTTAAGAGTTCATAAAAAACAAACTATTAGTATAAGAGGTAAATCTATAAAATTACCTGAAGAAGAACATTTTGTGTTTGAAAATCATCATGAAGCTATTATATCAAAAGAAGTTTTTAAATTAGCTCAAGAACTAAAAAGAGAAAAAATAGAATATAAAACTACAAAAGCAAAAAGAAATTACATATTTGGTGGAATGTGTATTTGTGGAGATTGTGGTGGCGGTGTAAGTGGTACTTTTATTAAAAGGAAACAAGAAAAAGGCTATGAATGTACTGACTATAGAAGATATGGCCTAGCAAGATGTAAAATTCATGAAATTTTAGAAAAAGATCTTATCATACATTTAAAAGAATATTTGAAACTTTTAAAAAATACTTTTTATGATGAAATAGAAAAAATCAAATTAAATAATCCCACAAATACATTTAGTATAAATAGAAAAAATTTAGAAAATCAATACAATATATTATCACAAGAATATAAATGTCTATTATCTCAAAAAATCAAAGATTTGACAAAAGCCACTTCACAAGAACAAAAGGAAATGATAGAAAATACATATCAAGAATTAGAATATGACAAACAAAATCAAATTGTAAATCTAAAAAATATACTATCTCAAGAGAATTTTAAATTATTGGAAGATGAAAAACATAAAGTAGATTCAGCAATAAAAATATTTGACAAAATAATAAATTCCAATGAACCAAATAAGTTTTTATTAAATTCTATTATAGAAAAAATTATTATATATAATGATAAAACTATAAAATTTTTATTAAAAGGAAATACTGAAAAATTTACCAAAAATATCTGAAATTTTGCTGATTTCAGATATTTTTTCATTAACAAACTTAATTTCTAACATTGTGCTTTTACCCCCGTATGTACAACAGAAATAATAGCTTTTACAAAAGCTCATACATATTTTAAAAAGTTAAATACAGATTTATTGGGTTTAAGTGTTGATAGTAATGCTTCACATTTAGCATGGATGTATGATATTTATTGTAAAACAGGTATCAAAATATCATTTCCAATAATAGCAGACAGAAATGGTGAAATAGCCAGAAAATATGGTATGATTTCAAATGACATTAGTAATACAGAAACAGTTAGAAATGTTTTTATCATAGATGATAAGGGAATTATTCGAACAATTTTAATTTATCCTTTAAATGTTGGAAGATTTATTCCTGAAATTATTCGTATTGTTCAAGCTTTACAGATGGCAGATTGTTCAAATGGATCAACTCCTGCTAATTGGATACCAAATCAACCAGTAATTGTACCTGCTCCTCAAACATTTAATGAATTAGAAAAAAGAAATCAAGAAATTGAAAAAAATAGAAATGGTTTTAGCTGGTATTTAAGTTTTAAAGAACCACCTAAAAAATGTATCGAAGATAATAACAAAAATGAATGCTAAATTGTTTTTAATTACTAGAAAAACGATTTTCTAGTAATTAAAAAATTTTTTATATATTTTTTTGATTATATTTTTTATAAAATTATATTTTTCATTTATTACCAACTCATTATTTATACTAATTATATTACTTGGAAAAAGTTCACTTTTTATTTCATATAATTTTGATTTTATATTTTCCTCATCAAATGGTTTATTTTCATAATATTTAATATTATACTTTTTGAAAATAGGACTAATATTGCATAATAATTCAGCAGATATAACAAAAAAAATCGGTTTTTGTTCTTTTTTACTATACATATCAATTATTTGTAATCCTGTTATTCCTTGCTTTCTTCTTAAATCAGTTATTACCACATCTGGTTTATATTCTTCTATCATCTTTATTTCAGAATCTCCATCTGTTGCAATATTTACTACTTCCATCTCCTCCTCCTTTTCAATAATTTGTGCTATCATTTCACAAATTTTTTGATTATCATCTGCAATTAATATTTTTAATTTTTTTTCCATACGTTTCTCCTAACATTACTTTCTTTTGTTTATTATATTTTACTTTTAAATATAGTAATGTTTTGTATTATAATATATGTTATTTAAAAAATTTGTCGAAATGTGTTATTCTTTGTTATTTTTTGAAAAATTTCAATTTTTTTATAGTAAGAAAATTTTCCTACTATATAAATATGGCAAGCCTAAGATTTTCTGTCAAATGAGAATTTTAAGAAAATCTCAGACTCGCCTTTTTCTAACAAAATATTAATTTTTTATAACTTTAATTTACTAATTTTATTTTTATCTAATTTTTATTTGATTTCTTTAATTATTTCATTAAATATTTCTTCATGTATATCTTCTATTGTTCTTAATTCATTATTTTTTACACATTTTACTTCATACCATTGATATTTTTTAGAAACATAACATGCAGCATTATATGCATCTATTAAATGATTTTCATCTTTTTCATGTATATCTTTTTGATCTGAATGTGTAATTTTATTTTCTCTTTCTTTTATTAATTCTTTTACCCTTTCAATTGGCATATTTAAGAAAAATACTTTCGTTGGTTTTGGTATTTTATATATATTAAATTCTAAATCAAATAACCAATTTAAAAATTGCTCTCTTTCTTCTTCATCTTTTATTTTACCTGCTTGATGTATCATATTACTTGTTGTATATCTATCTGCTAATATTATTCCCCCATTATTATAAAATTCTTCTAATTCTTTTTTATATGTTGCATATCTATCTGCAGCATAAAATGTTGAAGCAATATAGGCACTTACATCTTTAGCATTACTTCCAAATTCTCCATTTAAATACATTTTTACTAATGATGATGATGGACTATTATAATTTGGAAATGAAACATTTTTATATCTTATGCCTTCAAGTTCAAATCTTTCTTTCAATTTATTTGATTGTGTTTCTTTTCCGCTTCCATCTGTTCCATCTATTACAAATAATTTTCCCATTTATTATCACATTCCTTTCAGATTTTCTAATAAAAATAACAATTACTACTGGTTAATATAAAATTATATTAAATATATTTTTTACAACTATTATAATAATTTTTCTAATTCCTTTATTTTATCTCTAACTTCTGCTGCTTTTTCAAATTCCATTTCTGCTGCATATTTTAGCATTTCTTCCGTTAATTTTGAAATAGTTTCTTTTATATCTTCTTCTTTTTCTAACTTATATTCTACTCCAATATCTTCAATTGTTGTTGCTTTTATAGTATCTCTAATTGATTTACTAATTGTTTTTGGCGTTATATTATGTTCTTTATTGTATTTTTCTTGTATTGCTCTTCTCCTATTTGTTTCAGAAATTGCCTTTTCCATAGAATCTGTTAACTCATCTGCATACATTATTACAGTTCCCTCAGTATTTCTTGCAGCTCGTCCTATGGTTTGAATTAATGACCTCTCTGAACGTAAAAATCCTTCTTTGTCTGCATCTAAAATCGCAACTAAAGATACCTCTGGAATATCTAGACCCTCTCTTAATAAATTTATTCCAACTAATACATCAAATTCACCTAATCGTAAATTTCGTATTATTTCCATCCTTTCTAATGCTTTTATATCTGAGTGCATATAATTTACTTTTATATCTAAATTTTTTAAATATGCTGTTAAATCTTCTGCCATTTTTTTTGTTAATGTTGTAACTAAAATTCTTTCATTTCTTTCAACTCTAATTCTTATTTGTTCTAATAAATCATCAATTTGATTTGTTACTGGCTTTACTTCTATTATAGGATCTAATAAGCCAGTTGGTCTAATAATTTGTTCTACTACATTATCTTTTGAATGTTCTTTTTCATAATCAGCTGGTGTTGCACTTACAAAAATTACTTGATTAATTCTTTCTTCAAATTCTTCAAATCTCAAAGGTCTATTATCATATGCTGATGGTAATCTAAATCCATAATTAACTAATGAATCTTTCCTTGCTCTATCTCCATTATACATAGCTCTTACTTGTGGAATAGTTGCATGCGATTCATCTATCATTAGTAAAAAGTCTTTTGGAAAATAATCAAACAATGTAAATGGAGCTGTCCCTGCTTCTCTTCCACTTATATGCCTTGAATAATTTTCTATTCCTTGACAAAATCCCGTTTCTTTCATCATTTCTATATCAAAATTTGTTCTCTCCTCTATTCTTTGTGCTTCTATTAATTTATTTTGACTTTTAAAAAATTCTACTCTTTCTCTCATTTCTTCTTCTATATTTATTATTGCCCTTTCCATTTTTTCCTTTGTTGTAACATAGTGTGAATTAGGAAATATCATTACATGATTTCTTGTCCCAATTACTTTTCCTGTTAATGGATTAATTTCTGAAACTTTTTCAATTTCATCTCCCCAAAATTCCACTCTAATTGCACTTTCATTTTGATCTGATGGATATATTTCTACAATATCTCCTTTTGCTCTAAATGTTCCTCTTTTAAAGTCTATTTCGTTTCTTGAATATTGCATATTTACTAATTTTCTTAATATTTCTTCTCTTGACCTTTCCATTCCTGGTCTTAATGATACTATCATATTTTCATAATCAATAGGATCTCCGAAGTCCATATATACAAGAAACTGAAGATACTATTATTACATCTTTTGTTTCAAATAATGATGCAGTTGCAGAATGCCTTAATTTATCTATTTCATCATTTATTGAAGCATCTTTTTCTATATATGTATCTGATGAAGCTATATAACTTTCTGGTTGATAATAGTCATAATATGAAACAAAGTATTCTACATTATTCTCTGGAAAAAATTCTTTGAACTCCGAATATAATTGTCCGAGCTAGAGTTTTATTGTGTGCTAAAACGAGTGTTGGCTTCTGTACTTTTTCAATTATATTTGCCATTGTGAATGTTTTTCCGCTTCCTGTTACACCAAGTAAAGTTTGAAATTTCTTGCCTTCTTTTATTCCATTACTTAAATATTCTATTGCTTGTGGTTGGTCTCCAGTTGGCTTATAATTTGATACTAATTTGAACATTTTTCCTCCCTTTGTGACCGATAAAAACGACAACTATTAACCAAAAATTCGTGTAATTTGTTCGTTTTTTTTCTTATTTTAGTAAACCTAAGTAGCAATTACACGAATTCGGTCACAAACTTTTTATATCGGTTTTCTCAATTATTTTATAATTCTCCAATATCCTGCTTTATCAGTTCCTATTCTTTGTAATATTTCTTTTTCTTTTAAAATATTTACATTTCTTTCTATTGTTCTTACGGTAGTTTTTAA
>CANRBL010000002.1 GCA_947628835.1 uncultured Clostridia bacterium
CTTACTTCGCAACGGAGGAGATTTTAAATTATTACTATTTTCTAAATAATACTCTCTCTCTCTCTCTCTCTCTCTCTACAGCCATAAGGCTTTCAGCCTTGCTATTATTCTTTATTACTTTTTTCTCTCTTCTCATAATATTTTCCCTTTCTACTAGTTCTTAAGATAACTTTTAATCTTTTTTGTACATATATATTTTTTCACTAAAATTTACAAACTATATTAGCAATAACATCTTAAGAAATTACTACTATATTATTTATTAATTAAATTCTAGTATATATAAAACACACTTTCAACCATCAAAATTTGGCAAAAATTAAAGAGCAATCCAATTCTTTACGGAACTTCGATACGCTCTTTTTTTACACTCTTTTTATTTTATTGTTAAATTTTTGTTACAAAATTATATTCATTTCGACATTTATCTAGGGAATCAAGCCTTAGCATAAAAAAGCGAGCCTAAATAAAAAATATATACACAAACGAAAAGAAATATAATTATCCAGTAACACATTAAAATATTCTTCATATTATATTTATATACATACAATTAAATTTACTTAATATAATGTGAAGAGGTGATATTTTGAATAATTTAAATATGAATGAATTATTAAACATTCTTAGTAAAATGGACAAAAAAGATTTACAAAACAGCATAAATAAGGCAAACGAAATAATGAACTCAAAAGATAGAGATAAAATAATTGAGGAACTAAAAAAGAATTTAAACAATAATAATATGAATAATAATTAAATTTTAGATATAAATCAGATAGGAGGCAACAATGTCAAATGATATGTCAGATGTATTAAACAATATAAAAAATATGATTAATAAAGATAATATACCAGAAAATTTAAAAGACATATTAAATAATTTTTCTCAAAATAATTCAAACGATTCAAGCAACTCAAACAATACACATAACACAAATAATTTAAAGAATCAAAACAGTGAAATGAAAAATGGCGATAACAATTCTGAAAATTCTAATAATTTCAATGTTACTCCTGAAATGATAAATAATATATCTACACTATTAAATTCCGCTTCAACTAATAACAAAAACAATGAAAATCATTCTTCTAATAACTCCCAAAATAACTTTAACATAGATATTAATACCATATTAAAAATGAAATCTATTATTGACGCAATGAATACCAAAGATGACCCACGAGCAAATTTGTTGTATTCTCTAAAACCATATATGAGACAAAGTAGGCAAGAAAAATTAGATCAATATGTGAATTTACTAAATATGACAAAAATTGCTGATATTATAAAATCTGATAAAAAGGAGAATTCTGATAATGTTTCCTAATTTGTATTTACCATTTAATCATTATCCTTATTATAGAAGATATAATAGAAACATTTATAATTCTATTAAAAACCTTCCGAAAGAAGATATTACTATTAGCAATACAAATAATATTAATAACAATATGGATTCTAGAAATACTCTCAACATCGATGACAAAAATATAAACAATAAAAATAATTTAGAAAACAGAAACCAAACAGAATCATTTTTATTTGATTTGTTTGGTTTAAAATTATACTTTGATGATATTCTATTAATATGTCTTATCTTCTTTTTATATACAGAAGGAGTAAAAGATGAAAGTTTGTTTATTACATTAATTTTACTGCTATTAACTTAAATAAATCACTCTATGATAATCTGATTATCTTCAACATACACATATGCTTGTTTATGCATAACTTCTTCGTCTCTGTCAATTTCTTTTACTATATTTGCTATTCTTATTTGCACTGTATCTAAAACACCGGCTGATATTATTGCCTGCTTATTTCCTTTAGCTCCAGCATGTGCTAATCCTCTCAATGTACCTAATACCACTATATTATCTGTAGCAATAATTTCTGCTCCAGAATTTACATCTCCTAATACTACTAAGCTACTATCAACTTCCATTTTTTGACCTGACCTTAATGAACCTCTATGGAATTTGGTTTCAGATATATCTATCTCTCTATCATAAGTCTTTCTTATGCTTGATAATCCTAGACTTTTAGGCATACAAAATTCTATTTCTACATCTATTTGATTTTTTATTATTTCCTGTATTTCGTCAATTTCCTTATTTTTTAATACTTTTCCTATTACTTTAATTGGATTTTTTTCATCTTTATACATTTTTTTTAATTCTGGCATTTTCTTTTTTAAACATTCTATAATTTCATTTTGTTCTGCTTCTTCATTTATTTTTATATATACTACTTCTCTTTTCAAATAAATACTTATACAATTTAACATAGTATAACCTCCCTTCATTTTACTATTGTATTATTTCTGTATATGGAATGGCTGTCATATCTTCCTCAATATTCTGAGCATTCATTCCAAAATATTCTGCTATTATATCTCTTGCAACTTCTGCACTATAATTACCATGACCTCCATTTTCTATCATGGCAACTACTGCAATTTCTGGTTCGTTATATGGAGCAAAACACGCAAACCACGCATTTACTATGTTACCAGGTGCTTCTGCTGAACCTGTTTTTCCAGCTACTTCTATATTAAAATTTCTGAATATACTATAGGCTGTTCCTCCTGATTGCTGAGTTGTCATTCTCATTCCCTCTAGAACTGCTTGTAAATTTTCTTGTTTTATTTGAAACTCTTCTCCACTATATTCTTGTATTCCTAACATTTCATTACTATATTTACGTATTTCATCTTTTGGCACTTCTGTTCCATCTACATTTCTAATTGTTTTTATAATTGTTGGATTTATTCTTTTTCCTCCATTTGTTAACATTGATATATATTTTGTCATTTGCAATGTTGAAAAACTGTTGTAACTTTGACCTATTACTGCTGATGTTGTTTCTCCTGGATACCATTGTTCACCTGTTTTTTCTGCTTTAGTTTGCTTTGATGCTAGAGTTCCTGCTGTTTCACTTGGCAATTCTATTCCTGTTTTTGTTCCTAATCCAAAATAACTAGCATATTTTGATAATGTATCTATTCCCATTCTATCTCCTACTTCGTAAAAGAAAAAGTTACATGAGTGCTGAATTGCTTGGGATACATTTAAATATCCATGTCCTCTTCTATAATCTGTATAATACCAACATACTGGTCTTGTATATTTAGGGTAAACACCTGTATCATTAATTTTTTCTGTTAATGTTATAGCTCCTGATTCTAGCCCTGCAATAGCTGAAACCATCTT
This sequence comes from uncultured Clostridia bacterium, assembly GCA_947628835.1. GTDB lineage: Bacteria > Bacillota > Clostridia > TANB77 > CAG-508 > CAG-269. The sequence continues at coordinate 3,217 of CANRBL010000002.1, forward strand.
AAATATTGACCCTGGTGCATATGAACCACTTATTGCCCTATTATATAATGAATGATTTTGTGAATATTCGTTATATTTATCTGTACTTATCCCTCCAACAAAATCTTCTGGACTATAATCTGGATAACTTGCAAGTGATAAAACTTCTCCTGTTTTTACATCCATAACTACTACACTTCCTGCTGTAGCCTCGTAAGTTTCAGCAAAACCTCCACTTGAAATTTTTTGAATAGTGTTTTTTAGTGATTCTTCTGCAACTTTTTGAAGATTTGAGTCTATTGTTAATACTATATCTGAACCTGATATTGCTTGTGTTGCCACATACTCTGCTGTAACTGTTCCATCAACTGCCATATCAATTTGTTTTATTCCGTCTTTTCCTTTTAAATATTTTTCAAATAAGTATTCTACACCTGTTTTTCCTATAATGTCATCATTATTATATGTATCTTTTTTCTCTTCGTATTCTTTTTCACTTATTCTTCCTATATATCCTAAAATATGTGATGCTAAAGTTCCAGAATTATATGTTCTTATTGATTCTGTTACAATATTTACACCTGGAAATTCAGAACTTCTTTCAGTAAGTTCTGCAACTGCTTCTCTTGGAATATCTGTACATATATTTAATGATTTTGTGCTACTATATCCCTTTTGACTAATTTCATATCTTATTGAAATTATTTTTCTTATTTCTTGAATATCAGTATTTTCTATGTCGTATTTTTCTTTAAATACATATAATGCTTCTTCTGGAGTAATTTCTGCATTTAGTTTATTTTTGCTTTTCCAATTTTCTAATGTTTCACCTTCTATTGTAAATTGAAATGGGTTTATATTTACAGGAAATGAATCTGGATATTTTAAATTATATTTTTCTAACAAATTTATTAGATTTAATATTGTCTCATTTAATGCTTGTGTACTTATTTTTGTTTTGTAAAATTCTAGGCTAAATCCCATTTTGGTAGATGCTAATGCATTTCCGCTTCTATCTAATATAGATCCTCTTGCTGCTGTTAGTGAACTTTCTCTTGTAAGCCTTGTGTCCGACTGTTGCCTATATGTACTTCCATTTACTATTTGCAAATTAAATAATTGCATTATTAATATTATTCCAATAACATACACTATAAGAGATACTATATTAAATCTTAAGTTAATACTTTCTTTACTTATTTTTTTATTCAATGTTTCACCTCTTTTCAGCTAAAAGTATCTTGTTAATATTTTATTTCCCTTATATACTCTTTCTATTGCATATCCATTTTTTTGCATAATTGGGTATATTATAATAGTAATTAAAGTATTGTATATTATTTCTACAAATAATATTTTAAAAAAATAGATTGCTTCTATATTTGCTGAAAATACTATGTTGTTTATTATATATATTCCCACTTCATAAATTATTGTGCTTGCTATTACCATCACCATAGTTGTTATTCTACTATCTTTTGAAAAATTTTTATCAAATTGTCCGCCTAATAGTCCTATACTGCCTAACATTATTGCTGTAATTCCTACTTTTTTTCCAATAAATAAATCTATTAATATTCCAAAAGCTATTCCATATGTAGTACCTAGTATTGTTCCTCCAAATAATGCTATAAACAATACTAATATAACAAATATGTTTGGCATTACTCCTGAAATTCTAAACCACGAAAAAAAATTTATTTGTAAGAAATATATTAAAAAAAATATTAATATTATTAGTAAATTTATTATTAATTTTTTCAAATTTATTGTCATCCTTTCTTTATGCAAAAACTATAAGTTTAAATTTTTATTATATTTAAACTTAATTCACTGTATTTTTTTTATTGTAACAACTTAATATTTTCGAATGTACATATAAATTTTGTTCTTACTGATTATTTATAACTAATACAGTTTCTAATTTTTCAAAATTTACTGCTGTTTCTATTACTGCATATCTATCTATTACATTTTCCGTACTAACAACTTTTTTTATAGTACCTATATGTATTCCTTTTGGGTAAATTCCACCTATACCAGAAGTTTCTATACTGTCTCCTTGTATTATTTGTGCTTCTGTAGGTATATACATAGCTTTTAATATTGAATTTTCTTCTAAAGTCCCCTTACATACTATACTATCCCTTGATGTACTCATTAAACTACTTACGGAACTTCCACTATCTACTATTGTTTGCACTTTAGCTGTATTTTCGGTTACAGAAATTATGTGACCTACTAATCCTTCATTAGCAATAACTGTCATATTTTCAGCTACCCCATCTTTTTTTCCTATATTAATTACTATTGTTTTTGAATAGTTACTTATATCTCTATTTATTACATATCCTGGTATTGTTGAATAATCGCCATATTTTTGTGTTAAATTTAAATATTCTTTTAGTGTTGCATTTTCTGTTTTTATATTTTCTAATTCTCTTAGACTTTGTTCTAATTCGTTATTTTTTAGCTTTAAACTCTCATTTTCTTTTTTTAACTCATTTATATTTGTAAAAAAGGTATTGTTTCCATTAATTTTATTTTTTAAGTATATAAGTCCATTTTGCACTGGTGCTACCAATGTTGATGCTACATTTTCAAAATATGACAAATTGCTATTATCTGTATTTGTCAGTATTACTAATAAAATTAATATTATTATAGTTATAAATACTCCTAAGGCCCCTGATTTTTTATTTTTAAACATTATTACTCCTTTTTATTTATATCTAGAATTTTTTAAATTCTTCTTCTCTTTCTTGAATTAATTAAAACATGTTTTAGTCTTTCTAAATCTTCTAGTGTTTTACCAGTTCCTCTAACCACACAATCTAAAGGTTCTTCAGCAATATATACTGGCATTTCAGTTTTTGCACTTAATAACTTGTCTAAATTTTGAATTAAAGCTCCTCCTCCTGCTAACATTATTCCTTTTTCCATGATATCTGAAGCTAATTCTGGTGGTGTTTGTTCAAGTGCTAGTTTTACAACTTCTACTATTTTTTCTATTGATTCTTTCATAGCTTCTTCCATTTGCACTGAATTTACTATAACATTTCGAGGAAGTCCATCTATTAAATCTCTTCCTCTTACTTCCATTGACATTTCTGTCATTAACGGTGTAGCACATCCTATTTGCATTTTTATTTGTTCTGCTGTTGTCTCTCCTATTGCTAAATTCATTTCCTTTTTTACATAATTTACTATGTCTTCATCAAGTTCATCTCCTGCAACTCTTAAAGAATGGCTAACTACTATTCCTCCTAATGATATTACTGCTACTTCTGTTGTTCCTCCTCCTATATCTACTATAATACTTCCACTAGGTTCTCCAACATTTATTCCCGCTCCAATGGCTGCTGCCATTGGTTCTTCTATTAGATATACTTCCTTTGCTCCTGCTTGCATAACTGATTCTTCCACTGCTCTTTCTTCAACTTCTGTTATTCCTGATGGTACACCTACTACAACTCTTGGTCTTCTTGCATTGTACTTTTTACATACTTTTGATATTATATTTTTAAGCATTAATTGCGTTGCTGTAAAATCAGCAATAACACCATCTTTTAAAGGTCTTACTGCCTTAATTTTTTCTGGTGTTCTTCCTAACATTTCTTTTGCTTCATATCCTGTTGCTAAAATATTTCCTGTTACTCTATCAATTGCTACAACTGATGGTTCTTTTAAAACAATTCCTTTTCCTTGTAATGTTACTAGAATATTGGCTGTACCTAAATCTATCCCCATATCTTTGGCTCCAAATGAAAATAATTTCATAAAATCCCTTTTCCTTTCTTTTTTTGGCTAATTTAATATGCCATTAGAATTTTAATTTTCTTTTTCAAGTCTTTTAGTAAATATACTTGTATATTGTAAGTCTCCAATTACAATATGGTCCAATAATTGTATTCCTAATAATTGCGCAGCTTCATCTATTCTATCTGTTATATTATAGTCACTTTCACTTGGTGTTGAATCTCCACTTGGATGATTGTGTACTAATATTATTTTTGGTGCTTGCATTTTGACAGCTTCATTTAATACATCTCTTACTGCTATTTTTGCAAAATTAGATCCTCCTAGTGAAATGTCTAATATTTTTAGGATAATATTTTTATTATTTAATATTATGACTTTTGCTATTTCTCGTTTCTCATATCTTAATTCATTCATTAGCAATTTTGCTACATCTTTTGGTGTTTTTATTGTAATTTGCTTATAATCTGATATTTTCGTCATTCTTATGGCTAATTCACATACTGCTTTTAATTGTATTGCTTTTACTTTACCAATTCCTTTTATTTGCATCAATTCTTCTATTGATAATTCTTTTAAAAAATTTAAATTACTCATATTAATGTTTTCATTTAAACTTAAAATTTTTTGTGCTAACTGTACTGATGTTTCTTCCTTTGTTCCACTTTTTATTATAATCGCTAATAATTCCGCATCAGATAAATTTTTTGCTCCATATAATTCTAATTTTTCATATGGTCTTTCTGATACTGGTAATTTTTTCATTTTTATTGACAATTTATCAAACCTTTCCCATTCTTAATTGCCCCTAATTATATTTTTCTGTACACAAATATAGATACTAACATTCCTATAATACTTGCAATATTTATTTTTATCATTAGTGCAAATGTTACTTTTACTATACTTAAATCTAATACTAATGGGTTTTCTAATCCAAATTCTCTTCCGAATGCTAACCACCAAAGGCCATCTACTTTTGATGCTAAATCTCCTAAAAGTCCCCCTATAACTAGTCCGCTTAAAATAAATATTAATAATACCCATATATTTTTATCTCTTGTGGCCATTTTTATCATTCCTTTCATTCGTTTTAATGCCTCTTTTATGCCGTTTTGTAATTATTATATATTGAATTTACATTTTTTTCAAGTATAATGTAGATTTTTTTTATGTTTTATGTTATATTAATATTTGACTTTTTATTACCAAATTTTGTTCATTTAAATATAATAATAATAGTAGTATAATATATATAGGGGCTTTTATGTCAAATTGCACATTAACCTTTACTAACACAGAAATAGAGGTTATTATACAATATTATAGAACAAATACATTGTTCAAGATGGAGGTTATTTATGAAAATTGAGAAATTGACTGAAAATAAAATAAGAATTATAGTTAACTTAGATGATTTAAAAGAAAAAAATATTGATTTACATACACTTATGTCTAATCCTTTAGATTCACAAAATTGGTTAGTTGAACTTTTACATAAGGCAGAAAAAGAAGTTGGTTTTAATACTGAAAATTGCAAAATTTTAATTGAGGCTTTAGCTACTCCAGATGGACTTTTCGTTTTTACAATTACTAAGTTTAAACCAGAAAAAGAAACTTCAACACCTAAAAATAAAACGGTTTGCATTAAAAGAAAAACAGCAAATTTAGATACCAACAATGCTGTGTATTCTTTTGAGTCTTTTGAAGAATTTTGTAATTATTGTTCATATGTTGCTAATAGCAGTTTATGTAATTTAAAGGATTTCTCAAAAAATATGTCTTTGTATTTATATAATGATGTATATTATTTATCTATATCTGATATAAATCTTAGCAATCCTAATTTAAAAAACTTTTACGCCACTATTTCTGAATTTGCTAAATTAGTTACTCATTCTAATAATTTCGAGCGAAAATTATTAGAACACGGTAAGGTGATTATTAAGAAAAATGCAATTAAAAAAGGGATAGATTATTTTTGTAACATAAAAGACTAGGTAAATATTCCTAGCCTTTTTTAGTTAATTTTTATTTTTGATTTTTATAAATTTTATTTTAATTGTTTCATTACCTCTTCTGCAAAATTTTCTTCTTTCTTTTCTATTCCTTCTCCTGTTTCAAATCTTGCAAAATTTAATATTTCTGCTCCATTTTCTTCTAATAATTTTGATACTTTTTTATCTGGGTCTTTTACAAATTCTTGCTCTACTAAACATATTTCTGAATAGAATTTTCCAACTCTTCCTTGTACAATTTTTTCTGCTATTTCTGCTGGCTTTCCCTCATTTATTGCTTGTGCTTTTAATATTTCCATTTCTTTTTCTAATCTTTCTGCTGGTACTGCTTCCCTGTTTAAAAATTCTGGTCTTGCTGCTGCTATTTGCATACAAATGTCTTTTGCTAAATTTGTGTTTGCATTTTTCATATCTACTAATACAGCAATTTTTCCATCTCCATGTATATATTTCTCTACTTGTCCCTCTGTTTCAAATCTTGTAAATCTACGAATGTTTAAGTTTTCTCCTATTGTTGCAATTTTTTCTACTAATATTTGTTCTACTGTTTTTCCTTGTTCAAATATGGCATCTTGCTTTAATAATTCTTCTACATTTTTTGGATTTTTTTCTACTATTTGTTTTGCAACATTCATTACAAATGTTTTAAATTCTTCATTTTTTGCTACAAAGTCTGTTTCTGAATTTACCTCTACTATTGCTCCTTTTTTTGCATCTTCTGAAATATATGCTTCTACTATTCCTTCTGCTGCTACTCTTCCAGATTTTTTTGCTGCCTTTGCAATTCCTCTTTCTCTTAATAATTCCATTGCCTTTTCTAAGTCTCCATCTGTTTCTGTTAATACTTTTTTGCAGTCCATCATTCCTGCTCCTGTTTTTTCTCTTAATTCTTTTACTAATGTTGCTGAAATCATTTTATTTCCTCCTTTATTTTAATCAAATCTTTTTTATTCAAAGTTTATTGAATTTTTACCTTCGTTATAACTTTGTTTACTGTGCATATAAAATGGTTGTACGACTATGCCTACAACCTTTATTTTATTATTTTTATTCTTCTTCAGAAGCTTCTACAACTTGTTCCATACTTGTTGCTTCTTCTTCAATGTTTTGTTCTTCCATTACCTCAGTATCAAAACTTTCTCCTTGTTTTCCTTCTATAACCGCATTTGCCATTACATCTGTTATTAATTTTACTGCTCTTATTGCATCATCATTTCCTGGTATTGGATAATCTAAATCTTCTGGATTGCAGTTTGTATCTACTACCCCTACTAATGGAATATTTAATTTTCTTGCTTCTAATATTGCTATTCTTTCTTTTTTAGGGTCTACTAGGAATATTACTCCTGGTAATTCTTCCATGTCTTTTATTCCACCTAGATTTTTTTCTAGTTTTTCCATTTCTTTTTTTAGCTCTATTACTTCTTTTTTAGGTAATACACTAAATGTTCCGTCTTCTGACATTTGTTCTAATTGTTTTAATCTTTCAATTCTTTTTCTTATTGTTCCAAAGTTTGTTAGCATTCCTCCTAACCATCTTTGGTCAACATAATACATTCCACACTTTTCTGCTGCTTCTTTTATGCATTCTTGTGCTTGTTTTTTTGTTCCTACAAATAGGACTGTTTTTCCTTCTTCAACTTGACTTCTTATAAATTCATAAGCCTCGTCTAATTTTTTTGATGTTTTTTGTAAATCGATTATGTGGATTCCATTTCTAGCTTGAAATATATATTCTGCCATTTTTGGATCCCATCTTCTTGTTTGATGTCCAAAATGAACACCTGCTTCAAGTAATTGTTTCATTGCAACTACTGCCATTTTTATTCCTCCTTATTTGTTTTTACTTCTATAAAGTTTCTTCATTTACACAGACCTGATTTATAGGCACTTCCGTATAAACTGACTTTATATGTTTTTTACGTTAATTATTATAACAGGATTTTTTAGAAAAATCAATACAATTTTTTAATTTATTTATATAAGTAATTTTGTGGATTATATGCTACTCCATCTATTCTGACTTCAAAATGTAAATGTGGTCCTGTTGAATTTCCTGTTGACCCTACGGCTGCAATAGTTTGTCCTTGTTTTACCTCTTGACCTGGTGTTACATATATTTTACTACAATGTCCATAATATGTTTGTATTCCATTTTCATGTGTTATTGCTACTAAATTACCAAATGATCCTTTTCTTGCAGCAAATGTAACTGTACCACTTGCAGCTGCCCCTATTGGCGTTCCTGATGGAGCACCTATATCTAAACCTGAATGTGTACTTGAACGCACACTACTTACTGAACCAAATCTGGATGTTATTGTTCCTGAAATTGGTCTTGCTAAAACTAATCCTCCTAATGATGCATTTTTATATGATAAGTTTATAGATGTATTTACTTTTCCAATTGTTACTTTTGCATTTGCTTTTTGAACTTTTGGTTCTTCTTTTACAGGCTCAACATATAAACTCGCAACTGCTTCTTCTGTTGATACAAATCCTTTTAATTCTGTTTCATATTTTTCTAAAATAGATATTTGATTAATGTTTGTACTATTTTTACTTTTTAATTCATTTACTATATTTTCTGCTGTTGTAAAGTCTGATACATATAATTTTTCTTCGTTTTCATTTAATATAGCATAATATTTATAATATGTTATTCCAGATTCTTTTACTTTTTGAAATATTTCTTCATCATTTGTTGTAATTCCTCTTTTCAATAAACATAATTTATATTCTGGTAAATCATTTACCTGTACAAATGCTATATTGTTTTCTCCATTTCCATGATTTATATATTCATTTATTCGTGCTTGTAATTCGCTTTTGTTGCCACTATATCCTATTTTTGTTCCTGCTATACTAACACTATATATAGGCTTATATAAAAATGCTACTGCACCTATACTTAAACATATTGCTATAAATATAAGCATCATTATCTTTATAGATGTTCTTATATGTACTAATATTCTTTTTACCATTTTACCTTCCTTTGTAAAATATTTTTTGTTTATTTTATATTAAGTGTGATTTGTATGCAATTTTTACACAAGTCCATTTTCCGTAGTTTTTTTTTGTTTATTTTATTTTATCTTTTATATTTTAATTTTTTCTCTTTTTTTTATATAATAGAAAACACTATGAAACTTTTAGTATTGCAACATACAGTAAAATAAAATATATAATTTTGAAAAAAGCGCATTGAAAATAATTGAACTAGAAATTCTAAAAAATTTTATGGAAAGAGTTCACGCTTGTCGTGGAAGGGTGCCATAAAATTTTTTTATACTCTAGGAAAGTCATCATCATTTATGATGATAGACTTGACGTAGAGGATAATTATGCGGAGTTTAAATTTTCTTAAAAGCTTTGCTTTTTAGAAAATTTTAATTCCGTTTTTTTAGAATTTCTGTGAAAATTATTTGAACGAGCATTTTTGAAAAATTATATATTTTATTTCAAAAGAAAGTTATACTGATATATCATATATTATGATGTTTTATTCATAAGTTATGACCAACAACATAACATCTTGTAGTTTACATAATTTTTATCAAAATATCCTTTACTTATTTTTTCTTCTATGATATAATATAGACTTAATTATAATAATTATTACCTGTGTAGGATAATAAAATGTTATCAATCAGCTTTAAAATATTTATTATTTTTGAGCTACTAGTAACAATAAAATTAGGTATAAGATTACAATGTACCTAAAGAAAGGATGTAACTATGGAAAATAAATTTTTCGGAAAATTTTATCTAGATAAAGAAAAAGACATAATTGTAAGTTTATATCAAGTAGACGAACAAACATTAAAATATATAATTGAAACACCAAATCATAATACAGGTAATTTAATTACAAATTTGGCAAAATCTTGCAATATGAAAACTATGCAAGATGAAAATGATATGAAAATAATAACTGATACAATACCACTTTTTATAAATGGTGATAATGAAGAAGTATATATTTTAAGATTAGGTGGAATAAAAATTGCAAATATTTATCCCAATGGAAAAATTGAAATAAAAGCAAAAATTCCTGCTATTATAAAAACTCTTATGTCACAGACAAAAGAGTATAAAATGGATATGGATAAAGCTCTTGTAAAATCTTATATATTAAAAAAATCTAAATTTAGAACAGATTTACATACACATATGAATGCAACTTTATCACCTGATGCATTAATAGCACTGGGTATCAAGCATCAACTAAGATATCCTTTATATTATATAAAAAAATTAAATTTAAAAATGACTAAGTCTCAAGAAGAAAAAATTTTAGCCGAACGAAAAATTGTTGAAGAACAATTTAAGGATTCTGAACTAAAAGGAAAATATTTAACTAGAAAAATAGATGATAATACTTTTATAAATTTTGCCGATTTTATACTTAATAATTTGGAAAATGCAGAATATAATATTTCTAAAATTAGAATAAGTTTAGCAATTTTAAAAGATGGTCAGGCAGTATTTACAAATCTCGAAAAATTATATATTTATAGATATGTATTTTGTAAGGGAATTGAAAGTGATGATAAAATTGTTTTAGATACTGACAAAATTAATAAAATTCCTGAAGAAGATATAAAACATATGCTTAAATTGATGCTTAAAGATTTAAAACGAGATGAATTAAAAAATATTACTTTAAGGCAAGATAAATTTTTATGGATTGCAAGGGAATATCAAAAACAAAAAATTGATTATATAGAAATAGCTGATACTGATTTAGCTAAAGCTAATGGACCTGCTATTAAATTAATAGAAGAATTACACGAAATTATGCCTTTTATTGAAAAAGAAACTGGTGTAAGAATTAGATTTCTAGTTGCTTTAAGACGTATTCCTCTTACTATTATAAAAGATCAAATTGTTGAAGGTAATTACTTAAGAGAAAATTTAGATGTACTAAAAACTGTTGCAAAAAGCCCATATGTTGTTGGTAGTGATTTTATAGGAGAAGAAATTAATGATATTTCTGATTTAAAACCTGCTATAAAAGAATTAGTTGAATATGTTGGTGAAGTAGATAATGATTTTACAATTAGAATACATGCTGGTGAAAATGATAGTTTAAAAAATAATGTAGCTAAATCTGTTCAATGTGTTAAGGATTCTTTGAAACCTGGCCAAAAAATTCCAAAAATTAGATTAGGACATGGTTTATATACAGCAAATTTATCTTCTGAAAAAGGGAAAAACTTGATTAAAGAATTAATTGATTCTAATGTGATTTTGGAATTTCAATTAACTTCAAATATTAGATTAAATAATTTGAGCAATTTAAAAATACACCCTTTAAAAACATACTTAAATTACGGAATAAGATGCGTGCAAGGTACTGACGGTTGTGGATTTTATGGAATAGATACAATTGATGAACAGTTAGCTCTTCAAAATATTTTAGGATTGACTAATGAGGATTTTCAAAAAATGAGAGAAGTTGAAGATACTGTTGTAGCAGAAAGCGAAAAATATTTTGAGAAAAAGTCTAAAGATTTTGAAAAATTTTTAAATGGTAGAACTATAAAAGAGGCTTTAACTGAATTAGAAAAAGAAAATCATGAAAAAAGTAAAAATAATAATGTTCCTTTACGAATAAATACTAATATTGATGCTACAAGCATATTAAAAGATAAACTTGTTAATTTACCTGAAAATAAAATACCAATTATAATTGCCGGAGGTAGTTTTAATAAAAAAGGTAGAATTACAGAAACTGCAGAATATGGAAAACAACTTTTGGAAGATTTAATGCAAAAAGCTGACCCTGAAAAAGTATTTTTTGTAATTGGTCATAAATTACAAGGATATGAAAAAAACATTGTTGATATTAATAATAAATTAGAAAAGCCTTTTGAAATACACGCTATTATACCTAGAATGATTTCTAAAGAGGAATCTAAAAATTTAGTTGAAAGTAATTTATCTGGTATCAGAATTTCTATTGAAAGTGATGAAATGGGTATATATAAAAGTTTTAATTATGAAATTTTTGAAAGACGAAATTCCATTGTTATTGCTTTTGACGGAAATTGGCCTGTTTCTAACTTGGTCCAAGAAGCTAAAAATGGAAAAGGTAAATCTAAAATATATGTAAATGATGAAGTTTCAATACTTTCTGATAAAGCTAGAACTTTAAGGGGTTATGTTGTTCCTTTTAATTCTAAACATAATATTATTGAAAAAATATTACAAGATAGTCCCGAAATTGCTAATACATAATTTAAATTAATACTAAAAGAGTACCTAATTGAAAAAATATTAGGTACTCTTTTTCCTAATTAATTTTTAGACTCTAAGATAATTAATCGTTGTGAAAAAGATTCTATAATTTCATTAATATGAGATAACATTCCCATAACCATTTGATGTCTTTCTGAATTAACTTTTTCTGCATCCATTAAAATTGCAATTTTATCACCGAAATCAGTTTCCATATGTAAATCAGTTACTTCTGTTGTTCTTACTCTTGTTTTTACTTTTGTTAGCTCTACTTCTACATTTTTGGTTCTCTTTTCTAATTCAATTATTTCTTTTTCTAGTTGATCCATTCTTTCTTCTAATTTAGTGACTCTTTCTTCTAGTCTTGTTACTCTCTCTTCTAGTGCGGTCATTCTCTCTTCTAATGCTGTCATTCTTTCTTCTAGCTTTGTTACTCTTTCTTCTAGTGCTGTCATTCTTTCTTCTAGTCTATTTACACTTTCTTGCAATGTTTCTATTCTATCTTTTAGTTCATTTACTTCCTCCTTAGTTGCCATTGTTGCTTGAATTTCATTTAACTTTTGTAAAATAATATTAGCCATATCATTATCCATATTCTCACCTTCTTTCTATATTGCTTTCTAAAATAATATGTGTACACTATTATTTTTACTATTTAAAACATTATATACTATATGTTTTAAATATAATTGATATTATAACATATAGTATATATAAAACACAATAGTAAATTCTTATTTTTATAATATTGTTATTCAATATAACCATATTTTTCATTTGACAAAAGTAGAAAAAAAATATAAAATTAATGTATTAAATATACGGAGGTCGAATGTTTATGGAAAACTTATTACATGTAGGATTAGATGTAGGTTCTACTACCGTAAAAATAATTGTAATGGATAATAATAAAAATACTATATATAGTAACTACCAAAGGCATTTTTCTGATACAAAAAATACAGTATGTAATGTTCTTGAAAATTTATTAGAAAAATATCCTAATAGTATATTTACTTTAGCTTTAACAGGCTCTGGAGCAATATCTACCGCTAAATTTTTAAAAGTTGATTTTATACAAGAAGTTATTGCATGCAAACGAGCTGTTGAAAAATATATTCCTCAAACAGATGTTGTAATTGAACTTGGTGGAGAAGACGCAAAAATAATTTATTTTGATAAATCTATCGAGCAACGTATGAATGGAACTTGTGCTGGTGGAACTGGAGCATTTTTAGATCAAATGGCATCTCTTTTACATACAGATACTTCTGGTCTTAATGAACTTGCAAAAAATTATCAAATTATATATCCAATAGCTTCGCGTTGTGGAGTTTTTGCAAAAACTGATGTACAACCATTAATTAATGAAGGTGCTGAAAAAGGAGATATTGCTGTATCTATTTTGCAAGCTGTTGTTAATCAAACTATTAGTGGTTTAGCGTGCGGAAGACCTATTAGAGGAAAAGTTGCTTTTTTAGGTGGTCCTCTTAATTACCTAACAGAATTAAAAAAACGTTTTATAGAAACTTTACATTTAAAAGATGATGAAATTATAAATATATCTGAAGCTCATTTATTAGTTGCAAAAGGTGCTGCTTTAGATTCTTTTAATTCAAAAAAAATATCACATCAAGAATTAATACTTAAAATTAACAATTTAAGAAATTCTGTGGATAATACTACTAATCCATTAGAGCCTTTATTTGAAAATAATAATGATTATGAAAAATTTAAAGATAGACACAACAAATCAAAAGTATTAAAAAGGGATTTAGCAACATTTAGTGGAGATTGTTTTATTGGTATTGACGCTGGTTCAACTACAACAAAATTAGTTTTAACAGATATAGATGGTAATTTATTATATTCTTTATATGGTAGTAATGAAGGAAATCCCCTAAACAGTGTTATAAATATGTTAAAACAATTATATAACGTAATACCAAAAAACGCTAAAATTAGATATAGTGGAGTTACTGGATATGGCGAGAAATTAATTCAAACTGCTTTAAATGTTGATTTGAATGAAATTGAAACAATTGCACATTATACAGCAGCAAAAAAATTTGAACCTCAAGTAACTAGTATTGTAGATATTGGCGGTCAAGACATGAAATACATAAAAATGAAAAATGACACTATTGATAATATAATGCTAAATGAAGCTTGTTCATCTGGGTGCGGTTCTTTTATAGAAACTTTTGCCAAAAGTTTAAATATAGAGATTTCAGAATTTGTACAAGAAGCTATAAAATCTAAACGACCTGTTGATTTAGGTTCAAGATGTACTGTTTTTATGAATTCAAAAATAAAACAAGCTCAAAAAGAAGGATATACAGTAGGTGATATTTCTAGTGGTCTTTCATATTCAGTTATAAAAAATGCTATCCAAAAGGTTATGAAAGTAAGAGATGTTGAAACTCTTGGAAACCATATAGTTGTACAAGGTGGTACTTTTTATAATGATGCTGTTTTAAGAGCTTTTGAAAAAATAGTAGGAAAAGATGTTATAAGACCAGATATTGCTGGTCTTATGGGAGCATATGGTATGGCACTTCTTGCTATACAACAGTATGAAGCAAATATGGATATGGAATATATGTCTACAATATCAAAATTAGATGATTTAGATAATTTAGATATAAAAGTTACTCATACTCGTTGCAATAGATGTGAAAATCATTGTAAGTTAACAATAAATAAATTTAATAATAATAAATCATATATTTCTGGTAATCGTTGTGAAAAAGGTGCTGGAATAATTTCTGATAATACCAAATTGCCTAATCTTGTACAATATAAATATCAAAGAATTTTTGATTACACACCATTAGACGAAAAGAATGCAACAAGGGGAACTATTGGTATCCCTAGGGTTTTAAATATGTATGAGGATTATCCTTTCTGGTTTACTTTTCTTACTAAGTTGGGATTTAGAGTTATAATTTCTGAAAAAAGTAATAGAACTACATATGAAAAAGGTATGGAATCAATGCCTTCAGAATCTGTATGCTACCCTGCAAAAATATCTCACGGTCATATAGAAAGTCTTATAGAAAAGGGTATAACTACAATATTTTATCCTTGTATTCCATATTCACGAAAGGAATATGAAAAAGCAGATAATCACTACAATTGTCCAATTGTAATATCTTATTCTGAAGTATTAAAAAATAATGTTGAAAATTTACGTTATAAAAATATTAAGTTTATTAATCCATTTTTACCATTGGATTCAGAGAATTTAGTTAAAAAGATATTAGAATTAGATGAATTTAAAGAATATAATTTTACAAAAAAGGAATTACAGTTAGCAGCAATAGCCGCTGAAGAAGAATATCAGAATTTTAAGAAAGATATTCGCACTAAAGGAGAAGAAACTATAAAATACTTGAAAGAAAACAATCAAAAAGGAATTGTATTAGCTGGTCGACCTTATCATATAGACCCTGAAATTAATCATGGTATTGATACTTTGATTACTTCTTTAGGTCTTAGTGTACTTACTGAGGATAGTATTTCTCATTTAACTGAAGCTAAAAGGCCTATTAGAGTTGTTGATCAATGGGTATTTCACTCTAGATTGTATGCAGCTGCTGATTTTGTCGGTAAAAATGATAATTTAGAACTTATACAATTAAACTCTTTTGGTTGCGGAGTAGATGCTGTTACTACTGACCAAGTTGAAGAAATTTTATCAAGCTATAATAAAATGTACACTTTAATAAAAATTGACGAAGTAAATAATTTAGGTGCAGTTAGAATACGTATACGCTCTTTACTTGCAAGTATGAATAAACGTATTAAAGAAAATAAACAGCAACAATCTGATGGTAATTACGGTATAAATAAAAGAATATTTACAAAAGATATGCGAAAGGATTATACAATTTTAATACCACAAATGGCACCTATACATTTTGAATTACTCGAAACAGCTGTTGCTTCGTCTGGATATAAGGTTGAATTATTACGCGAATGCACAAATCATACTGTAGAAACAGGTTTAAAATATGTTAATAATGATGCATGTTATCCATCAATTTTAGTTACTGGCCAAATGATAGAAGCACTACAATCTGGAAAATACGACCTTAATAAAACTGCTCTTATTATGTCACAAACTGGTGGTGGTTGTCGTGCTACAAATTATATTGGTTTTATACGTAAAGCTTTAAAAGATGCTGGTTTTGAAAATATTCCTGTAATTTCTTTTAATTTAGTTGGAATGGAAAAAATGCCTGGCTTTAAACTTTCTATACCTTTATTAGATAGATTGTTGAAAATGGTTGTTTATGGTGATTTATTACAAAAATTATTAACTAAAAATAGAGCTTATGAAAAGAATAAAGGCGAAACTCAGAAATTGTTCGACGAATGGATGATAAAATGTAAAAAGCTTTTGGTTAAAAGCTCTAACAAAGAATTTAAACAAAGCATATATGATATAGTTAACGATTTTGAAAAAATTGAATTAGATACTTCTATTGAAAAACCTAAAGTTGGTATAGTTGGAGAAGTATTAATAAAATATCACCCTTTTGGAAATAATTTTGTTGTAAATTTATTGGAAAAAGAAGGAGCAGAAGTTGTTCTTCCTGATTTTATGGGATTTGTTAAGTTTATGGTTACACATAAAATTACTTTTAACCAATTACTTAATACTAATAAAACATCTTCAAAAATATGTAAAATTGCTATAAAATTAATTGATATTTTAGAAAAAGATGTAAAAATCGCTCTTTCTAAATCAAATAAAAATTATTTACAACCATGCAATATCTGGCATTTGGAAAATCAAGTTAAAAATATTCTTTCTATTGGTAATCAAACTGGAGAAGGTTGGTTCTTGACTGCTGAAATGATTGAATATATTGAAAATGATATTCCTAATATAATTTGCGTTCAACCTTTTGCTTGCTTACCTAACCATGTTGTTGGTAAAGGAGTTATTAAAACTATTAGAAATAAATATCCTGATGCTAATATTACTCCTGTTGATTATGACCCTGGTGCTAGCGAAACTAATCAAACTAATAGAATTAAGTTATTAATGACAGTTGCAAAAGATAATTTGAAAACTAAACAAAATGCTAAAAAAGCTACGGAAAATGAGAATGTAGAGAAAAAAGAAATTCTTATATAAGAAATTAAGCCTAAGATTTTCTACAAAATGAAAATTAAAGAAAATCTTAGGCTTGTCATATTTTTTAACTCTGAGAAAGGAATATAAAAAAATGAAAGATTTAAGATATGAAAAATTAGCAAATAATTTACTTAATTATTCTGTAAATATTCAAAAAGGTGATAATATTTTAATAGAGATATTAGGACAAGATGCTGTTCCATTAGCAAAAGAATTAATAACAAAAGCGGAAGAATTGGGGGCAAAACCTCAATTCAATATTATTAATTACGAAATTTTAAGAGTTATGTTGCAAAATCCTAATGAGGAACAAATAAAATTATATGGTGAAATTGATGCCAATAGAATGAAAAAAATGGATGCTTACATAGGAATAAAAGCAATATCAAATACATCTGAATTAAATGGAATATCAAATGAAGCTATAAAATTATATAATAAATATTATACTGTACCAGTTCACTTTGATGAAAGAGTAAAAAACACAAAATGGTGTATATTAAGATATCCTAACTATTCTATGGCTCAAATGTCAAAAATGAATAAAGATGAATTTGAAGATTTTTTCTTTAATGCATGTAATTTGGACTATAAAAAAATGTCAAAAGCAATGGATACATTAAAGGATTTGATGAATAAAACTGATAAAGTTCACATTTTAGGTAATGGTACTAATTTGACATTTAGTATAAAAGGAATACCAGCAGAAAAATATACTGGAACTTTTAATATTCCAGATGGAGAAGTTGCTTCTGCACCTGTAAAAAATAGCGTACATGGTTATATTACATACAATACAGAAACATCTTATAATGGAATAACGTTTAATAATATAAAATTTGAGTTTAAAAATGGAAAAATAATAAATGCTACTTCAAATAGAACAAAGGAATTAAATGAAATATTGGATACAGATGATGGCGCAAGATATATTGGTGAATTTGCACTTGGTTTAAATCCTTATATTGAAAGACCAATTGGAGATACATTATTTGATGAAAAAATATACGGTAGTTTTCATTTTACCCCTCGGAAATGCATTGGAAGAAAGTGATAATGGAAATAGGTCAAGTATCCATTGGGATATAGTTAATATTGATAGAGTTGAATATGGTGGTGGAGAAATATTTTTTGATGATATTTTAATTAGAAAAGATGGTATATTTGTATTACCTGAATTATATGAATTAAATCCAGAAAATTTGAAATAAAATATATATTTCTCAAAAATGCTCGTTCAAATAATTTTCACAGAAATTCTAAAAAAATTTTATGGCACCCTTCCACGTCAAGCGTGAACTCTTTCCATAAAATTTTTAAGAATTTCTAGCTTAATTATTTTCAATGCGCTTTTTTCAAAATTATATATTTTATTTCACTTAGAATTGCGATATTAAAGTTTCATAGTGTTTCCTATTATATAAAAAGCGAGCCTAAGATTTTTACAAAATAAAAATTAAAAAAAATCTTAGGTTTTCCATATTTATAGTGCAAGTATTATTTTTTGTATTATAATTTACGCTATTACCTGTTGTATATTTATACATCAAAAAAGAAATGGTTATAATTTTTATTTTCTAAAATCCACGCGTTATGAAGTTGAATTTTTTTTATTTCTTCGTCAGATATTTTTAAATCTTCCCCATATGGTTTTAACTCCTTGATTTCGTGTGTAGAAATTATTCCTTTTTTGACAATTGGTAAGGAATTTGGAGATAAAGCTAAAATAAAAAAATTGGTAATATCAATTGATTTTGACCAAGGTATATTAAAAGATATTTGTAATTTTTCTATCTGACTAGATGTTGAAATCGAATTATATAAATTTATATATCCTACTGTATTATCACATATTAATGTTCCTTCATATAAATATGATAAATCTTTTAAATATGTAGAAACATCTTTAATTCCATTGTAAAATTTAACCAGAATACTGTCTTTTTGTTCAAATATTTCTAAAATCGAAGTTATAAGAAAATTTTCAGTATAGTAATATACATATAATTTATTTGCTTTAAACGGATTACTTAAAGTTTTAACATTAGATGAAGAAACTGAAGGAAAAAGTTGAGAAATATCTATATCTAGAATATTGCAAATTTCTAAAACCGTTATTATATCAGGAATAATTTTCCCTTTTTCATATTTAGACACAGTAGATTTAGATTTATGAATTTTATTTCCGAGTGTTTCTAGAGTAATCTTACGATTTTTTCTATATAACATTAATTGCTTAGCAAAATTATCAATATTTATATTATACATAATTATACCTCCAAATTAAAGTTTCTTAAGAATATACTTTTTATTAATTAAATATATAAAACAATTAAATCATATATTATTATACTTAAAATCAAGTTAAAAGTCAATTTGCAAGAAACTTTTAATCTAAAAAGTTTCTTTACAGTAGAATATAAAAAATTTGATAAAAAATAAAAATTGTTATAATATTAGAGCATTAATATTGGCAAAGATTTAAATTTTATGTCAAGATACTGCAATATCAAATAAATTATTTAGTACTAAAAACTTAGAAAAGAAATTAAATGAAAAAGGAATTTTATTTTAATAGTATGCATAAAATTCTAACAAAACAGATTTAACATTTTTTAGCAATAATTTTTATTCATAAATATAATTATATTAATAATAAAAGGAGTGAAGTATGACAGAAAGAAAGAAATTCCCAATAAGCGTACAATTAATATTGGAAAATCAAAATAAAATATTATTAATGAAACGAAAAAATACAGGATATGAAGACGGTAAATATTGTTTACCTGGTGGACATGTTGAGGCAAATGAAGAAATTAAGCAAGCATTAATTAGAGAGGCAGAAGAAGAACTTGGAATAACTATAAATGTAAAAGATGTCCAATTTTATAAAGTCTTAAACAGGAAAATAAATGAAAATGAAGCATATATTGACTTTGCATTTAAAGTAACACATTGGTCAAAAAATGTTACCAACAATGAAAAAGATAAATGTGAAGAAATTATATGGATAGATAAAAATAAACTACCAGAAAACATATTAGATTTTATTCCAACTTTATTAGAAGAAAACAACTTTGCATATTTACCTTATAATTGGGAAGAAAATTTTGATAAATAAAGAAAGGAAAGTGATTTTTAATGAAAAAAACAACAACTGCAATTATTACTTACGATACAGAAGAAGATACTTATGATATAAAGCTTAAAAATCCATTATCTGTGTGTTGGCAAATTACTACAAAATGTAATTTGAATTGTAAATATTGCTTATCTAGCTCAGGTGTATGTGGAGAATATGGATTAGAAACAAAAGATGCCATATACATTATAAAACAATTAGGCAAATTAGGTATTAACAGGCTCGATTTTACAGGAGGAGAACCATTAATTAGAAAAGATATAGAGCAATTAATTAAATGCTCTAAAGATAACAATATTAATACAATAGTTACAACAAATACAACTTTATTAAATGAGCAAAATATTCAAGCATTAAAGTTAGCAGATTTAGTACAAATAAGTATAGATGGACCAGAGGAAATACATAATGAACAGAGACAAAATGATGTATTTAAACAAACTATTTCAAATATTAAAAGATTAAAAGAAGAGGGATGTAAAATTAGATTAAATAGCTTTATTTACAATTCAAATAAACAATATATAGATTATTTACTTAATTTATCTAAAGAATTAAATTTATTTTCTCATTTATTTATTATTTTCACACCACAGGGTAGAGGTCGCAATTATCCAGAAGAAATTATACCTTCAGAAGAAGTTGAAAAAATCAAAGAAAAAATTATTAATTGCAGAAAAGAAGAAAAAAGAAATATTAGATTATATGATTATAACGAATATATTCATTCATGCGTATTACTAACACCTCTTGGAGATGTTATATCACAAGGTTTCTATGAAGAAGATTCAATTTGCGTAGGAAATATTTTTAAACAGCCTTTAGAAGAAATATTTGCTAATGAAATATTTGACCACCCAACACATGTTTTACATTATTTACAAAGGAGGGCAATTTAATGGTTGATACAACAGATAATACTATGTTATCAAATGGAGTTTTGATTGATAATAAATTTTATCCAAAAGCAAATTTGCAGTCAGGAACTCTTAGAATTGTACTTACAACTAAATGTAATTACCAATGTAAATATTGCTTTGCTGAAGGTGAAAAGGATAAACAAATTAGAATTATTCCAATAGAAAAATTAAAACAAATTATAAAAATCTCCAAAGAATTTGGAATTAATAAAATAAAATTAACAGGTGGAGAACCTTTACTATATCCTCAAATAAAAGAATTGTTAGAATATATAAGAAAAATTGATATTCCTTATGTAGATTTAACTACTAATATTTCTATGTTAAATGAAGAAACAATTGATTTATTAAACAGATATAATGTTAATGCTTTAACATTAAGTTTAAATACATTAAATAAAAATAAATTTGAATATTTAAGTGGATTTTCGAATTTTGATTTAGTTAAAGAAAATTTGGAAAGAACTATTAATAAATTTCAAGGAAAAATTAGAATTAATTGTATAGTATTTGATGAACAATATGATGAAAATGATTATGAAAATATAATTGATTTATGCAAAAAACATAATTTAGGAATGAGAATAATTGAACCATCTAAAGTAGAAGGTTTTCCTATTACTTATACAAAAGATAAATTTATAAAATTTACAAACAAATTAAGAAAAAAAGCAAATAAAGTAATACAATCAGACTGTAATTCCGTAGAATATTTATATTTTGAAAATTGGTATTTAACTATTATGCATAGTTTATGTGATAATAAAATTTGTGATGCATGTCCAAAATATATGTACATTCGTGTTACATCAGATTTAAAATTAAAGCCATGTTTATCAAGAAGAGATACGGAAGTTCCAATTGATTTTGAAAATGAAAAAACAATTGAAAATTCTTTTATCAAAGCAATTCATTATATGGGAGTTGGTCTAAAATGAAATTGTCTAAAATTGAAGGCTTAAAAATGTTAAAAATTTTAAGCTTTCCAACAGTTGATTTAATAGATTCAAAACAATTAAATTCTAATAGTGAAGTATTAAATCAAGGATTAAGTATCCGATTATCACCTAAAAAAAATTACACAAATAATGTATATTTGCCATCTATCCATAATTGTACCGATTTAAATAAAATTAATAATTTTATTGACAAATACGAAAAAGATTATAATATTATAATACATAAAACGGTTAAAGCAAATCAGATAGGTTCAGTTTCAAGGTATAGTAATTTCGCTGGAGAAGAAATGTTAGGTATCGATACTTTTCAAGATTTTGAAACCAGAAAACAAGGAATTGTAAAAAATCAAGCTATATTACCAATTTACGGCGGAAGGTTTTTAATAAGCAAATTAGAATTTAATAAAGAAGATAAAGATGATTTTAAACTCTTTAGCAAAATAATTCAGTATATTAAACATATGCCTTTCAAAAATTTTGATGCTGAATTTATATTAAATGAAAATAATCAAGTACTTTTTACAGATTTAACTGTAGTAAATGAGAAATTAAAAAATCAAGATTCAAAATATTTAATACTTGATTTTGAAAAATAAAAGATGTAAATAAAAATTAGTTACAGGATAATAGTTAAAAAATTTATATAAAAGCTATTATTCTGTAATTTATTTTTGTTACATTTTTTCCTTTATCTTTATTTTTTATATTTTTTATGTTATAGTATATTTGAAGGGAGGATTTGTAATGGAAAAAAATTATTATGATTGGCTAGAAATTAGTCCAAATGCTTCTCCTGAAATTGTGGACAAGGCATATAAAACTTTAGTAAAAAAATATCATCCTGATTTACAAGATAATAATAAAGAAAAATATGAAGAAATTATAAAAAAAATTAATGAAGCTTATGAAGTTTTGTCTGATGAAAATAAAAGAAAAAATTATGATATTAATTTAAAAAATAATTATATTTCTCCTGAAAAATATGAAGAATTATTTCGTGAAAATGAAAATTTACAAAATGAATTAAATAATTTAAAAAAGAATTTTTCTAATTCATCTATAAATAATATAAAAAATACTAACTATGATAATAATAAATTTAATTATAATTTAAATAAAAAAATTAATTCTGCTGTTAATAAAGCATATCAAGACGCTTATATTACTGATTTAAAAAATAGGGGTTATAAAATTAAATATAAACATTCTTTTAAAGATTATATTGGTCTATTAATTTATTTTCTTACTTTATTTTTTATTGGTTTTGTTTTATGGCATATCCCTTTTATTAAAAATTTTTTAATTAATTTTTATAATAATAATATTTTTATTAAATCATTCGTCGACCCAATATTAGTTTTATTTAAATAATCTTTTTTGTAAAATAGGAACTGAATAATTATTTTTCAGTTCCTACTTTTATTTATTCTATATTAAATGACATTACAAAATCTGTATTTGAATTTAATTTTATTATTATATCTACATTAATGTTATTTGTTTCGTTTCCTGTAATATCTTTTAGTTTTATTTTTTGTACATTTACACCAGTTTCATCTGAATATTCATCAAATGTTATACCATAATGTAATGGAAAATTACTCTTCATATATTGTTCAAATTTTTCTTCTGAACCAAAAGTATTCTCTCTAAAAGTTTTATCTAATACATTATAAGCAGCAATATAATCTCTATTATTCAGCATTTTTATCCATTTATCTATATTCATCATTGTTTTTTCTCTGTCATCTGAAGCGTTATACTCTTGTATGAATTTTTCACTTTCAATTGTATATGTATCTAATTGTAATGTATATTGCATTACTGCAGTTTCTTTAAATATATAATAATTATTATATTGATCTATACATATATATTCTGTATAGTCGTCATATTTATTAATAGAAAATTTATTTATAAATAATTCACTAATTTCTTCCTTGATACCCTCAATATACTTATTATACGTTTCTATGCCTCCAAATCTTATCTCTCTATATTTTTCGCTTAAATTATTATATGCTTGTTCTGAATTGTATAACATATTATCTTTGTAATCTGAAAATAACAAGTTTACCATAACTTTATCATCTATGGACAGTGGTCTATACAAATTATCTGTATTTTCTTTAATAGTTTCATTTTCTAGTTGTATATTATTAATATCGTTATACTTATTGTCATCTATATATTTCTGAGGAATTATTGAGAAAGTAGTATTATCCGAATCTATTTTAACTATTATTTTAAAATTTTTTTCTTCCTTTCTTATAAATCGGTCATCTTCTCTAATTGTTCCATATACAAAATAATCATATACATTTTTGTTTGTATCTTGTTTCCTAACATACATTTTTTTCGCCTTAAAGATTTGTACTGCATCAATACTATCTATATAATCATTAATATTTTCCGTTGATATTTTATATTTATCAATATATTGTTTATCAATCATATTATAAATAACACTTTTATCTTCTATTAAAATATTTGATAAATATTCATCTACAATAGATGATATAACGAAATAATCATCTCTATTTGTTACTTCTTTAAAATTATAATCTATTGTTGTATTGTTATCATTATGTTCATACATTTTATAACTTTCTTCTTCTACCGTTTTACTTGAATTTAAAATTAATATCATCAATATCAATGTAATAATTATTATAATTGTAATTATTAATAAAATTCCTATTACTCTTTTCATATTTTTTTCTCCATTCCATTATTAATGCCCAGTGAAAGAAAAATGCATATAATCTTGATAATTACCAGACCAATTTCCTCCCCATGACCATCCTCTAGCTTTAAATGCTTTTACTACAATTCCATCCTTTGCAATAGAATATTCACTTTTCTTTGGATCCCAGAATGAACCTGCATACACTGTTGAACCTCTATGAGAATAATTTTCATTTACATTTATATCTATAGCTACACCATATGAATGATGAGACCTTGAAGTTCCTCCATTATTCATTTCTCTCCAACTATAGGCTCCCGCTTCATATACCTTAAATCCACCTTTTTGTATTTCCTTAAATATATTTTTTACATCCTGTGCTAAATCTTTATGTACTGTTAAACGTTGAGTCGATTTATTTCCTTGCTTTGTTGTAATATCTATTTTTATCGTCGATAAATACTTACTCATCTCACTTTGACTATTTGGAAGTCCTTTTGGAAATAGTCTAGCCAACTTTTCTTCTGATGTACCTGTAATATCTGTTGAAGTTACAGATATCTTTAAATATCTTTTTACATGTTCTACATAATATTGATCTCCATATGCCCACTTACCCATTTGACTTGCTTTTGGTTCTTCTCTTGTTTGACCATTACTGTATTTTTTAGCATATGCATCAACTGCATCTTGGGAAAATCCTCCTCTTTCTAATGCAAAGCTTGCAAAACCTGTACCAAAGTTATAACTTTGTAATGTTAAGTCTAAATCTTTATTAGCAAGTTTTAGACATTCTTTAAAATGTTTTACTCCTTGTTTTATACTTTCTTCTGTATTTAATGTCCCTACAGGCAATCCTTTAGATTCACTACTTTGAAATACATCATAATCTGTTGCGTAATCTGACCTTGAACTACTACCTCCACTTTCTTGCATTACTAACGCTAATATTACATCTATATATTCTTCTATTCCTTGCTGTTTCAATTCTTTTAAAATTTTTTCCCTTAATGCTTCTACTCCTGATGCAATTCCAGTAGCAGTGCAATCCTTTCCCCCATATGTTCCTGTACTAGCATCATTAAAATCGCTAACATCATATTCACTAAAATCATAATCTACTTTATATGTTTCATCACCTGTTGCTTGATATAACAAATATTTAGTTAATTCTATCATTTCAGAAGTTGAATCATTTTGTTCCAATAATGTAAGTAGCCTATCTTTCATCAATGTTACATCAACATTATATTCCTCGTAAATATCTGAAAATTTTTCTCCCTCTTTTGTAGGTGTTGCTTTTTCAGTTGTATATGTAATATTTTCTGTTGTAACAGTTGTTGTTGTTGTTGTTTTAGAATAAATATTAGCCTCTCCATTTGTTGATGTATCTGTTTTATCTTCCCATGATTTTTTATCTTTTTTCTCGTCTTTTAGCCAATTAAGTGTATTTTCATCTAATTTTCCTTCTAAATTATCTAAATCATCTAAATCCTCTTGAGAAATTTTTTCTGAATTACTAGAACTTGCATCTTCATATGATGTCGTATTTATTTCTTTACTTAGCTTTATTTCTTTATCCATAGTTACACACCATGAATCAGCATTTACTAATTCCATTGATGTTGTTGTATCTATTGTTGTTGTTGTGTTAGAACTACTTGACGCACTTGGATTTTGTATAGTTTGTTCATCATTTTCTAAATATGTATACGTAGTTGTACTAACTGTTGTCGTGGTTGTCACAGTATTATCTAATAAGGCAATTGTATATTTACTATCTATTGCTAAATCTGCTAATGCATTTATAAACTTTTCGTTTGCAAACGCTATTTTGTAATCAAATAAATATTCTAATGGCATATAATATTTTTGTAATACTGTTGTTAAATCTAATCCATCTGTTTCTTCTGGCTTTTGTATTGTTATATTTCCTGCTTCATCTTGATTCCATGACTTTACAAACAAAATTTTCCAACTACTATTATCTCTTCTTTTCTTTGATTTTTCTTTATTTTCATCTGCCTCATCATTTTCATCTGTATCTCCTTTTTTATCATCATCTAAAATCATAGTAAAATAATTTAATACATCCTTATTATTATTTTCTACTAAATTATTAAATTCATCTAATGGCATATATTTCAATTGAGTTGATGAATTTTCTAACTCTTGATATGAAGTAGTTGATTCTGTTACAACTTCATTATATCCTTTATCATCTATATTAGCATCTTGCGTTTCATTTAAATATTTAATTATTCCATCTACTAATCCTGTTGCATAATTTTTTGCTTGCTTTTTTATGCTTTTTGTATCATCTGAAGATAAATAACCACTTTCTACAACTATAGAAACTAATTCTTTTGCACTATTATTTTTAGTTTCTGCATTACCAATTAATTTATTTATTTTATTTTCTGAAGTAATTGTCTCACCTTTTGACACATTCATACTTTCAGAAACCTTATTTTTTATTCTTTTACTTAATATATCTATATTGTTTGATGAATTATCTCCATGATATATATTAACTATATTTTTAGATTCATCTTCTCTTTTTTCAAATCTTATTCCTATAAAGATATTTGCATTCTTTTCTTTTGCAATTTCAAGATTTTCTTCATCTGACGTACCATCTATTGTAATTATTTTGATATCATTATGTCCTGATAACATGTCTCTTAAATTTTTTATTACCTTATTTAAATTCTTTTTTTCTTCTTTTGTCATTCCATCTATTTCATCTTTTGTGTATCCTTTCATAATTGCAACTGTATATTTAGCTGATTCATTTTCTGTTTCTGATGCACCAATATTTTCATCATCTTCCTCAGTATTATCAACACTTGCTGTATTACTTTTTACATCTCCCGCTTCTGTTCTTATTAAATTTACTAAACCTTGAAATTTATCTATATCAGTATTATTATCTAAATTAGCACCTAAATTAGGTAATCTTGTTATTAAATCTGCTTGTATCATCTTTTTTAGTAATTCTTCGGCAGTTACTTCACTTGTTCCATCTATATATTCTACCCCTCGTGAGTTTTTTAGAAATTCTGTTAGTTTTTCTATATTTTCCTTTTTTTCGTCTTTAAATTGTAAATAATAACCAGATGATGAATCTCCAGATATTTCAACAAGGTCTATAAGATTTTCAATATTTAATTGTTCATATATTTGTTCTGGTGTCTCTGTTGATTTTAATATACTTATAAACCATGAAATTATGGAACCTAAAGCAATAAATATTGATAGTATTACAAGTATTTTTATAAATATTGGTATAACCATCATTATTGCTTTACTTACAACTTTTTTTACTACTTTTCCTGCCTTTTCTTCTTCCATAACAAGTCTCACCTCTTTCTACATTAATGCTATATTTAAATTTCGACTTCTATATTAACTCTTTCCTTATAATTTTTATCTTGCAAATATTTATTATAGTTAGGTACTATATCACTAAATATAATTTTTTGTATATCATTACTTTCCATATGTGTATTACTAAATTTTATTTTTATGTTTTTGGTTTTGTTGCTTTCTATTATAAAATTATTACTTGCATTTTCATTTAATTGTGATATATGCTTATTTGAATTATCATCTAACATATAAATAGATTTTGAGTTATTTTTCGTGTCTAATAATATTGTATTATCTGTATTATTTGAAATAGTTATATTATATATATCATAATCCATATACATATTAGCATTTTCAATTTTTATCTTTATTCCACTTTCTTCATTCGATTGATTTATTTGTAAATTTCCAATATAACTATTAATATTTAATTTATATTCTCCATTGTCATATACTACACTATAATAGTCTTCAATATATGATGTATCTGCAATTCCTGTTGAAAGTATATCTTCAAATATTTTTATTTGATATATGTTAATATCTGTTGCAGTCCAAGATTTAAAACTGTAAGTCTTTTTTGTGTTAAATTTATCTTGACAATATCTTGTTTTAAATAAATTTATGTCTGGATATAATATATTTTTACAATCAGATGATAATAACTCATATGCTTTTTCATAATTATTATTTATACAATTTTCTAGAAAATTATCTATTAAACTACCAAATGTTTGTGAATATTCATTTGAAACAGAACTTTCACTTATTATAGACTTACTTTCATTTTCATATGTTTTTCCTTCTTTATTTTGTTCTGTAACAATTGTTCTATTTTCCTGTTTTGCTATTTGGTTAAATATTTGGATAATAGCAATCAAAAATATGATTGCTATTACTACCACTAATATTTTTCTTCTGTTTTGATTGTACCAACTTAATAATTTATACAATATAATCCTCCAATACTAATATCTTTATATTTTATCCAATATTACTTCCATTATTGTTATTATTAGAAGAATTTTTTAAATTATTTAAATAATCAGCTGCTGCTTGTGGAGATGTTGAAGCTTTTGCTCTAGCTTGCTCTCGTTGCTTTTTCAACTCATCTGAAGTTTTGGTTTTTCGTTGTTTTTCTTCTTGTTTTGTTCCTTGTTTCTTTTGATTTGCTCTTTCTCTCTTTTGTTGTTGTCTTGCACTACCTAAATCCATCATATCAGCATACATATCTAAGAATTCTTCTCCCTTTTGTTCTCCTATCATTGATTTTACATAGTTCTCATGTGCAGTACGTTTCTTTTCATCTAATACATATTCTGGAGATGAGAATCTTTGTGCTTCCTGCATTGCATTTATTGATTTTTCTTGCATTGCTCTATTATTTAATTCACCATTAGCATATTTTGTTTCTACTTTTAAAGCACCAGTAATATTTTCATCTTGAATACCTGCTTTTTTATATTCCCAAGTTGCAGCCATAACATCATCAACACTATATTCTCTTCCATTTGCTTGTGATAATTTTGCTGCTCTATCTCTTGCCTTCTTACGCTCGTTTTCGTCTTTTAGGAATTCTTTCTTAGTTCTTGCATTAGTTCTTTCTTGTCTCATTTCTTTAGCTCTTTCTTCTCCATAAGTTTCTTGCTCATAAGCATTTCTAACATTTTTTCCTGTATTTGAAGCTGTTTTTATAACATTTGAGCCAATTTGAGCTGCATTATCACCTATAGATTTTCCAGCTACTGCACCAGTTATCATTGTTGCAGCTGCTTTTCCTGGACTTTCAGCATTTGCTATAGCCGCACTTGCGCCTATAGTTGCACCCATTACAACTCCTGCACTTCTTGCTGCAAATTTAGCTATCTTGCCTTTATTTTCGTTTATTGCATTAAATCCTCCTTTTATTCCTCTTCTTACGGTCATTAATCCACCTTTCATTGCTCTTCTAACTGGTTTTGGAATGCTCTTTACTCTATTGCCTACAGCTTGACCCATTCTACTATTTTTGATTTTTCCTACTGCTTTGTATTTGATATTATTTGCTCCTTCTTTAGCTTTTCCTATTTGTTTTTTAGTTCCTGTTACCATTCTACCTATACCAGTTTCATCTTTAATCCATTGTTTCAAGCTTCTGTTATCATCATCTTCGTCATTTGGCGCCTGTGGTTCATCATCTATGTGATTATCTAAACCTAGTTCACTATTTCCACCGTTTAAATCAGATTGTCCTCCTTGTGAATCTTGTAAGTCTATTTGTGAACCTTCTCCTGTGTCATCTCCTTCTACATTTTCATCATTAAAGTCTGGTTCTGCACCCTGTAAATTCATTAGTGAAGGTTCTTCTGTGCCATCTTCTTCTATTGCTTCTGCTCCAGTATTTCCACCATCTAATACTGGTACATTTTCATCATTACTATTGTCTACATTTGTATCTCCTAAACTTGGTATCTCATCTTCACTATTATCATGTTGCGCATCCTTTCCTTGAGTAATTCCGTCACTACTACTTGTTCTAACTGACTCGTCTCTATTACTACTTATATCTGTACTTTGCTGTGCAGGATTATCTTTCTTCCACCCGCTCAAATCCTTATATTTACTTTCTGCTTTATCTTCATTTTCTTTATTGTCTGGAAGTGAGGCTGGTTTTTGTTTTGCTAAGTTTTGCAATGCATTCATTGCAACCATTCCACCAGTAAATTCTCCTAATCCGCTTGTATTTGGTGTTCCTACTCCAAACATTGATTTAATCATCTTTTCTGCTGGTAATAAGAATGCCATTGCAATTAATCCATATAAGAAATTATTTGCTACCAAGTCTAATGCACTTCCTATTAATACTGTATATAATAGTAAATGTATTGGCTGTATTATTGCATTCATAAAAAATTCTTTTAACCAATAGTTAAATGCTTGTGCCTTTCCATCTCCTAATTTGTCTATTGGATATGTTAATGCAACTAAAGGTGATATTATTGTTAAAAATCCCATATATAGAAAACGTTTTAAATATGTAAATGTAAACATTCCAGTAAATATTACAAGAGCTACATACATAATAGTGTAAAGCGTTGCAGAGCCTAATTTAGAAGTTTGTGCTCTTAATCTAACAAATCCCATTAAATTAGTGTTGATCGCTAATACATTTTTTCCGTCTACCTGATAATCTACATTACTTTTTCCACCACTTACTCCTGTAATTGCCACTGTAATTTTATTATTTCCCATATCTACTAGAAGTGATGTTATTTTTTCACTTATCATTAAAGTTCCCGCCATTATAAAGTGCATACAGAATATTAAACACATAGCAACAACCCAGTCAACTAATCGTTGTTTATACTTTGCTTTATCCTGTGTACTTACACTTACTAATATCTTTATACCTATATATACTAATACTGATAATAATCCTACTATTGCAATATTTCTTAGACCTTTATACCAACTAGCAATTATTGATCTGAATTTTGCTGCACCAGACTCCACTACTTCTCCTGTTGCATCTTTATATGTATTTGGATTTACAAAATTTACATCTAAACCTGCAATTTGGTTAGAAAATATATATTCTGGTGCATACAATATGTTTGGTACTTTCCAATCACTAAAAATAAATCCATCCATATTAGAACTTTGCAAATATTTAACAACATTATCTTCAGATGTTATATCTTCCTGAGTGGCTGTTAAATACCCGTCTTGTACATTGGAATCTTTTGCATCTAGCATAATCGACATTGGTCCAGATGCACCTACCATAAATTTAGTAAATCCACCTAATACAATGTCTGCTAAAGATGCAACTACTCCAACAAGTTCTTTTAATAGTCCTGCACCTATAAAATCTACTTCATCTTTAACATCTTTGTCTTCATATTCTATATCATCAGCATATATATAATTTGGAACAGTAAAATTTATTAGTAGTACAAAAATTAAAGCTATAATTATCTTTGGTAATATATTTACTTTCTTTAATAAATTCATTTTGACCTCCTTTACTATTCCTCTTTTAATTTTCATTTTGCTTTTGCGCTATTTTGTTTAAATTTGTTTCAACAAATTCAAATTCTCTCGCTGTAGGAGTTATCTGTAATATTGCTGTATCACTACCTACTTTTAATAATCCTTCTCCTATTAAACATGTAATTAAAAAGCCTGCTTCTCCTTCACTTAATTTAAATACTTCTTTTAAATATTCTATTTCTGATTTATCTTGTGCTAAAAATAATTTTGTATCTGATGATGTTAGCACTGCTTGAGCTTCTGGTTTTTCATAAAAATCTTGAAAACGTTGTGATATAA
Source organism: uncultured Clostridia bacterium (assembly GCA_947628835.1). Taxonomy (GTDB): domain Bacteria; phylum Bacillota; class Clostridia; order TANB77; family CAG-508; genus CAG-269. Next base: position 35,761 of record CANRBL010000002.1, read on the forward strand.
TTGCTAATGATACATTTCTTTTTCTTGCACGTCTAGCCATTGTATTTAGAAAATCTACAGCTTCTGGATATGGTAATAACATCCATGCTTCGTCCACAATTACCCTTTTTTTAGTTGCTCTTTTTCTGTCTTCACTATTTTTCTTAACATATTTTTCCCAAATCCATGATAATAATATTTGTTGTGCAAGTGGTCTTGCAAATCTTTCCTCTAATTGTGAAATATCAAGATTTATAAATGGTGCTCCATCTAATAGTTCAAATGTAGATTGTCCATCAAAATATGCCATTTGTCCATTATATTCTCTTATATATTGTTTCATTACTTTTAATAAATAACTATAATGAAAACTATAATTTTCATTAGTATCACTTTTTGCTTTTTGCTCTAATCTCTTATACCAACTTCCTATTGTTGGCATATCCTTTTTATCCTTATATAACTTATCTCCCTTTTGCAATGTACCATTTTCTTTGTATATACTACTTGGGTCATTCGTAATTCCTAACCTTTCATATTCTTCTGCAACAGTTTCTGCAATAACCTGTTTTGTTAACTCATTTACTTCCTTACTCCTTGTACTTCCTCTTGCCATTGTAAGTAATGCTTGCGTAACATCTTCAACTTTGTTTTCTACATTTAAAACTGTTCTTTCTTTTCCTGTTATTTCATCTTTAACATTTTCTGGTTCTATGTCAAATAAATTTATAACTGTTTTCGAATTTGGACTTAATACTACATTAATTCCTCCTAGTGCTTCAGCCACTACAGAATACTCACCTTCTGCATCAAGCGCTAAACTTTCAATTCCCATAAGAACTGATGATCTAGATATTAATGTTTTCATTGTAACTGATTTTCCTGCACCAGATTTAGCAAATATAACCATATTATAGTTTGTAAGTGATGGATGAAAATTGTCAAATAAAATTGGAGTTCCTGTTTGTTTATTAAATCCTAATGGAACACCTGTAGGATGTCCTACTTCTGATGCTGTAAATGGAAATACTGTTCCCATTGAACGACTATTAAATGAATGCATTTTCTTTACTTTGTCTTCCATTAATGGTAAATTGGATTTAAATGCTTCTTCTTGTATTCCCCACGCACTTTTTATTCCTACTAATGATTTAGACATTTCTGCTGTAAGTAATTTTGTTAATTTTTCCATTTCTTCTTCACTATATGCAAATATAGTTGAGATTATAGATGCTTCATACATTTTGTCAAAACCTGCTGCTATTTGATCTCTTAATTGCTCCGCTTCATATCTTTTTTGTGCTAAATTGCTTTCTCTGTTTATATTTCCTCTATCTATTGCTACAAGTCTTTCTACTTCCAATTCGTTTATTACTCTATTTAATTCATTCTGTGACCTTGATTCTGCAATTGGACTTATATATAATGATGTGTTTATATCTCCAAAAAAGTATAAATCTCTAAATAAGTCTGGAAAGCTACACATACGTGGTAATGTAGATACAAAAAAACTTCTTGCATATCTTTTTACATTAGAAATTATTTCTAAATGGTCTATTTTTGAAGCATCTATTCCTGATGGAGCTATTAATTCTTTTATTGTCTTTTTTCGTAACGCTGTTTTTGGTTGTATTTCTTCATTATGCTGATTTTTTCTTTCTTCCTCGCGTGCTTTTTTTAGTTTCGCCATTGTCATTTCCTCCCTTTTCTTCAGTCTTTTTTTGTTCCATTTTCGTTTTCGGTTTCTTGGTTTCTTTTGTTACTTCTATTTCTTTTCGATTTTCTTCATCTTCTCCTTTTATTTTTTTTATTGCTCTTTGTGCCACTTCTTTACCTACATATCCTTCATTTCTTTCTAATATCATTTCTGCCATTTTTTCAATTAAATTATCCATATTTGCCTGTTTTTGTTCTGCTTCTCTTTGTATGTCTGATTTTGCTTTTTCTATGTTCTCATTTGCTAAATCTATTGCTCTATTTTTTATTTCTTGATCTAATGCATTTATCTTTTTAGCAAATACATCTGGTGCTGTTGAATATAATTCTTCATAACCTGCTCTTATTGCTTTGTCTATTCCATATACTTCTGATTCATCTCTGTTATATGCAACATATAATAAATCTACTAATTCATCAGATGATAAAATTTTACCTTGTACAGAACATGCTGATAATGCTCTTATTATAGTTTGACATTTTGTATATAATTCTGAAAAAGCCATATTTGCAATTTCATCTTCATCATAATTTGTATTTCCCATATCGTCTGGATAATATGGAACTACTACATAATATCTCTTTGTTAATACATTTCTACTTAAACTCATTTTCTCAGTATTTTGCACAATGTCCTTTGCATAATCATATAAATTTCTTTGCTTTGTTAATTCATATTTGTATGCTTCTAATTGTTCCTTTGTGTATTTTGCTGATTTTTTCATTTGCTCATATTCTTTTTGCATTTTGTTATACTTATTTTCTATTTCAGAAACTTTTTTGTTATATGTATCAATACTATTTTCTAAATTTATTGATCTTGTTTGAATATATATTTGTATAGGATGTCTTAATGTATTTAAAAATTGCTGAAATCCTTCTTCAACCCCCACCTTTTCAATTCTTGACATTAAATCGTAATTTACTCCTTGACATTCTACTACCATTATGAACATTTTACCATTTTTTCTTACTATCATATTATCTTCAATTTTATCAAATTCGAAAAAGTCAAATATTGATTTTTTTGAATAATTTGAATAATTTGAATTTTTTTTCTCTTCTTCTTTTTTATTTTCTTTCTCGCTTAACACCTTATTTTTTTGATTTGCTCTAAACTTTAACATAATATATACTATACACAAAACCATTAGTATTGCAATCATTACAGCTAATATCATTAATAGCATATTTGATATTGCACTATCACTCATTATTTCTTTTCCTCCTCTCCTTGATATACATATATTCTATTCTTTTTTTGTTTAAACATGATTGCTCTTTTTATTACATCGTCCATATTTTCCCCACCTGTTTTTCTAGTAATTTGAAATGTTGTAATATTGGGTACAGGACATGTTCCTATTACAAACCCTATTAATGCAAGTACACCTATTGCTATAATTCCTACTACTGATAAATTTATTAATTTAAAAATTAAATATATTAATGCTCCTATTACTGCACCTATTGTTGAATAAATTAATGCTTTTGTTGAAAAAATATATAATATTCTTCCTTCTCCTTTTACATTCCTTGGTATTTTATATGTACTCATTTGTTTCCTCCTTTTGAACACAATGCTCCGATTTTTATACTCCATATATATTATATCAAAAAAAACGCAAAAATGCGACATTTTTGCGTAAAAAATTATTTTTTTAATATAATTGTAACTTATTTGTAATATTTTATACATATTTAGATTATGTATTTGTCTAAAATTGTACTTTCTTTTTCTATTGCTACTACATATACAGCCGCTTCATCATCATCTGTAGTTGTGGTTTTAGTTTTATCATTAAAGCTATTTGCTGCATTATAAACCATTTTTGCAATTCCTGATGCTGCAAATAACAATAATGCACCTACTATAAATGGCATCATTGAATCCTTATATTTTGATTTTTCTTCTGTACTTCCTATCATGTATTTTACACCTAATACCATTAATACAACTACTGCTACTACCATTCCTACTGATGATATAATTGATATTATGTTAATGCCTATATTTTGTATTCCTCCTACATCTGCTGTAGCTGTGGAGGTATCTAAGTCGTCAAATGATAAAGCATATACAGAAGACAATGAACAACTAATCATCAAAACTAATAGTATTACTAAAAATATTGTTAATAAAATTTTTAAATTTCTTTTTTTCATATACTATCTCTCCTTTCTAGTTATTTATACTAACTCTATTTTTTCTTCTTCTACTACTTCTTCAATAACATAAGCTGTATTAAATCCACTTGCAGCATTGTAAACTATCTTTGCAATTCCTGATGCTGCAAATAATAGTAACGCACCTACTATAAATGGCATCATTGAATCTTTGTACTTTGACTTTTCTTCTGTACTTCCTACCATGTACTTTACACCTAATACCATTAACACTACTACTGCTACTACCATACCTATTGATGATATAATAGATATTATGTTAATTCCCATTTTTGCAATATCTGTATCTGCAGTTGTTGCATCACTAGGCTTTAAAGAATCTATTCCAAAGTTCGTAACCGTATCATCTGCTGCATATACTTGTACTGATGAAAATACACACATTATTGCAATTATTAATGCTAAAATTATTTTTATACTTTTATTCATATTTATTACCTCCTTTTATTTTTATTTATATATTACCAATATTCTCTCATTATGAGAATTTTAATAACTTAATTAACCCTTACATTTTCTATTATACATCAATATTTGATGAAAATCAACTTTTTTTGGTGTTTTTTCTAAAATTTTGTTACTATATTATATATAAAACTTGGAACTGTTGTAATTGCAAATACTAAAAATGCCCCTACCAAATATGGTACCATTGTTTCTTTGTAATTTGATTTTTCCTCTATACTGCCTGCCATATATTTTATACCTAATACCATAAGAACAATAACTGATACAACCATTCCTATACTTCTTATAACAGAAATTATGTTAATAGTCATTGAAGCTAATACCTTATCTACTTTTTCTTCTGCCGTTGATTCATATTTGTATTCTTCTAAGCTACCTAATCCTAGGTCTTCTTTATCCTTTTTTGCTAATACTTTTGTATTTCCTATCATAAATAATAACATTATTAAAGACATTATTACAACTACTTTTTTTACCATTTTCTTTTTTATGCTAGTATGTTTCAACTAGCCTTTCTCCTTTCTTCTATATTGTTTGTTGTAATATTGTTACAACAATTTTCCATATTGTAAACCCTCCAAATATTATAACACATGCTACAACATAGGGTACTAAATATTCCTTTACTTTTGCTTTTGCTTCTATCGATGCAGTCATAAGTTGAATTCCTATTATTCCTCCTATAATTGTCATTACTGCTACTGCTATACTTAACAATATGTTATATATTGATTTCGAAATACTTTGTAATACATTATTATTTATTACTTTCGTTCCTCCTTGTTTTAAAAAGTCATTCCCTGATGCTATTACATCATCTGCTGTTGACTGTTTTTTTTCTTCGTCCGTATTATCAGTTGTCAATTGTGGAATTTGATATGTCTTATCATCTTTGTTACTTTCTTCTTTTATTTTTTCTTTTGCCTTTTTATTAACTTCTTGTTGATCTTTCCCAGATACAGCCCCTTTTAATTTTGATTTTATATTTTTTAATTTTGTTGTATATTTCGTTGTTTCTTTTTGATCTGCAGTCCATCCTGCATTCTTATTTAAATTGTCTATTACAGTTTTAATTTCTGAGCATTTTTCATTAATTTTCTCGTCTGTATTTTTTTCTAAAAAATCATTTATCTTTTCTTGTGTTTCAAATTCTTTTATTATTTCTTCTGCCTTTTTTGCTGCGTCGTCCCATTTTTTTCGTGTTTCTTCATTTGCTGCACCTGTTATATTTTCTTTCGTCATTTGTGTCAATTCATCCTCATCTAATTGATCTATAATTTCTTGTGTATCTTGTTCTCTTAATTTTTTTATATCACTTTTTATAGATTTTACAGTATTTACATTAACTCCCAACATATTTAATGTTGATTTATCTGCACTTTCCCAATCTGATAATACTTCTTCAAATCTTGAAAGTACCTCTTGATATTTCTCAATATCACTTGTGTATTTTTGCACTTTAGTTGAATTTAACTGTGAATTAGTTCTCTCTAAATTAATAGCATTTATAAAATCATCATAATAATCTTTATAATGAGTCCCTATTTCATTTGGATTAATATATGTACCATCTTCTCCTGTCATTCCCTTCAACCATGTTTCTAAATCTGATACATATTTTTCAAATTTTTCTATATTTGTACCTGTATATGTGTTGAAATATGGCTCTGTCGTTAAAGCATATATGTTAATTATATTAATTTGCATAATAATTATTATAAAAATAACCAAAAATTTAATTTTACTCTTCATATCTTTCTCCTTTCTTGCTTTCTATTTTTATTATACAATATATTGTCAAAATTAACAACAAATTGTCAAAATTTTCTGTTTCCATTTTTTTCATTGATTATACCATATTAAAAATATATTCATTAAATACAAATAAGACTACACAAATTGTAGCCTTATACATTACATTCTTTATAACTTTCAATTAATCTTAATCATTTAGTTTCTTTAAAACTTCATTGACATCAATCCCATGGACTTGACAAGCTTCTTCTAAAGTTTCCATTTGAGAAGCAGGGCAACCTAAACAATGCATACCTATCTCTAATAAAATGTCTGCTTTATCTGGAGCCACTTCTAAAATTTCTCCTATTTTCGTATCTTTATTAAAATTCATTTATTTTCCTCCTTCCTATTTATTAACCATTTTGTTACAATTTACAGTTAGATGAAATATTATAGAGTTCTTAAATAATTAACTTTTAAATACGTTTGTGTGTCGCAACTTCCATAATATAAAAAATTGTAACACATTTTTTACATATTTTAAGTTACAAGTTAATGGTTTTAAAAAGGATAAATTTCTAAAATCATTGAAATATAAGATTTTCACTACATTCCTCGGCTCATTACAAAGCTTAAGAAATTCTAACTTATTTTATGGCACCCTTTCACTCAACGCGAACTATTTCCATAAAATTGCGTAGAATTTCTAAAGCTTTTCCAATCACATTCGTCATTCCATTCAAATCTTATATTTCAATGCTTTTAAAACTATTTTTATATAAAACCATTAATTTGTAACTATTTTAACATAAATTTTACAAAAAGTATAGACAAATGTAAAAAAATGTAGTAGAATACATTTGATTTAAGTATAACATATTTTTATTTCAACATAAGGTGGTGATACTATTTCAAGACTAATAAACATATTTTTCATATCTTTTAGTATTAATCTTTTCATAACTTTCTATTCAATTTATACATTCTTTGATGTCTTTATATTTAAAAATTCTCAAGGTTCAAAATTAAAAATAAAACAAAATATTTCAAAATAGCAGGAGGTCAATTACGAAAAAAATTATTTTTCATATTATATTTGTCATTTTTTTTAGTTTTTTTTCTATTTTAGTTGCTAAACATATTTTTTTACCACTATATATATCTGATACTGTAATTATTCCTTATGGATTAAAGCCATTTGACATTTGTCAAAAATCACCATATTTATGGAAATGTATAAAAAAAATATACATTTTTACCTACATTTTTTCAAGTATTTTATTTAATAATTATCTATTTTTAATACTCTCAAAATCATTTTCTAAACCTAAAATATCAAAAGCTGTTTCACAATTGCCAAACTCAAATGAATTACAATTATTAATAGGTTATGATGAACAGACTCAAACTAATATATATATTCCAGAATCTGGACTGTATCAAAACTTTTTAGTAACTGGTACTATCGGTGCTGGAAAAACAAGTTCAGCAATGTATCCATTTACAGAACAACTTATAAAATATAATTCAAATAATCCCAATAAAAAAATTGGAATGCTTATATTAGATGTTAAAGGAAACTATTACAATTATGTAAAAAAACTTGCAAAGCAATATAATTTAGAAAATGATTTAATTGTATTAGAATTAAATTCTAATATAAAGTACAATCCTTTACATAAACCTAATTTAAAGCCTCAAGTTTTAGCTAATAGGTTAAAAACTATTTTAACTTTATTTTCTGAAAATAATTCTGAATCGTATTGGTTAGATAAAGCGGAAGAAACAATTTCAGAATGTATAAAATTATGTAGGCTTTATAATGATGGATACGTAACTTTTACAGAAATACATAAATTAATTACAATTCCAGATTATTATAAATCTCAAATTACAAAATTACGCCAACTTTTTATTTCTTCTAAACTATCTCATAAAGAAATTTTTGAATTACATTCTTCATTGGAATTTTTTGAGAAAGAATTTCTTAATTTAGATTCTCGAACTTCCGCTATATTAAAGTCAGAAATTACTAGAATAACAAATACATTTGTATCAGATTATGATATTCAACAAACTTTTTGTTCCACAAAAAACGAACTTTCTTTTACGGGTTTTGATGAAGTTATACAAAAAGGTAAAATTGTAGTATTAAATATGAATATTGCTGAATATAGAAATTTATCTAAAATAATTGCTGCATATTTAAAATTAGACTTTCAATCAGAAATAATGTCTAACTTATCTAATGAAAAAATAAAAACTACTGCTTTTATTTGTGATGAATATGCTGAATATGTAACAAAAACTGATAGTGAATTCTTTTCTCTTAGTAGAGAAGCAAAATGTATTAATATTGTTAGTACTCAAAGCTATTCCTCATTAAAAAATACACTAAAAGATGATTCAACCGTAAAAGTTATTACTCAAAATTTAATTAATAAAATATGGTTTAGAACTGATGACATATTTACTATAGAAGAAGCACAAAAGCAATTAGGAAAAGAAGACAAAGAAAAAACTTCAAAAACTATTTCTGAAAATGCAAAAGAAACTAACTATAATTTTATTACTAATTCCTTCTTTTCAAGAGATACTAACTTATCTGAAAGCTATAATACATACACTCAAAATGATTTTATATTTGATACAAATTTTTTTACACAAAATCTTGAAACATTTGCTACTTTATGTTTTTTATCTAATGGTAACCAAATTCTAAAACCTGTAAAATTAAAAATGTTTCCATATTTTATAATATCATCATAAATGATGATGACTTTCCTAGAGTATAAAAAATTAATTAGAAAGGAGATTTTATGAAGTCAAAAAAAACATTTTTTATTATTAATATCTTTTTACTTATTTTTATTTTATTATTTACACTATCTGGTTCAGTGTTTGCTGCTGATCCTAAACTTGTAACAACTATCAATAAAGCTTTTGAAAACATTGAAGATTGGCTTATAAAATTATCAACTCCAGCAGCTGCTGTTGCTGTTGGAACTGGCGTTTTTATGAAAAAATTTAGTTTCGGTGATGAAGAAAAAATCAAAATTGGAAAAAAATTAATTAAAAGTTCTCTTTTTTCCTATGGTTTTATTCTTGCAATAGATTTAATATTATCTGCCATTAAATCTTTAGTTGGTTAGGAGTGGTCATTTGGATAGTTCTACAATAACACAATTAATTATAGATACTATAAATACTATTTTTCAAAATCTATTTTCTTCAATAACTAATAATTTATATTCTGTATTAGATAATATAGCTTTTATTAATTCTGATATTTTACAAAATAGTTATTTAGAAAAAATACTTGGCACATCAACAACCAATGGGATTTTGTTAATTTCTAATTCATTACTCATTGCTTTTATTATCTATTTTTCTGCCAAACTAATGCTTTCAAATTTTACATATTCAAAAATAGAAGCTCCACAACAATTTTTATTAAAATTAATTTTATGTGCTATTTGTATGAATTTTTCATACTTTATCGTTAATCAAATTATTGATATTATTAGCAATATTTCTTTGGCAATTAGAGATTTAGGAGAAGATTTATATGGAAAGAAAATATGTTTTTCAGAGTTAATTAATTCCATAAATACTACTGTTTCAATAGAAAGTAATAGTATAGATATTTTTTCTATTGATGGATTACTGAAAGGTTCTATTACTCTTTCCTTGTTAAATTTAATATTTTCATATTCCTTAAGATATATTATGGTTCAATTATTTGTTCTTATTGCACCATTTGCTTTCTTATCCCTTTCCCTACAAAATACTTCTTGGTTCTTTAAATCTTGGCTTAAAAATTTATTTGCTTTACTTTTTATTCAAATTGTAATTTCTCTTATATTACTTTTAATTTTTTCAATTAGCTATTCTGATGGTAATCTAATTTCTAAATTTCTTTATATTGGCGCTATGTTTGCCCTTATAAAAGCTAATTCTTTTGTAAAAGAATTTATCGGAAGTATTTCTACTAATATATCTACAAATATTAGTAATTCTTTTAGGTCTTTTAAATAATTTATCTTTATAGGAGGTGCTTTTTGAAATTTATTTTTCCACAAAATTATTCTTTAGAATCTAAATTCTTAGGTTTTATTGATTATTCTACATTAATTGTAAATGCTGTATGGTGTATCATAGTATTTGTTTTATTAAATCTGTTCTTTGATAGTATTAATATTAAAATCTTTTTGTTTATCATTTTATGCTTTCCTCTGCTTATATTAAGTATTTTTAGCTTCAATGGCGAAAATATTATTTCTACTTGTTCTTATATATTGAAATATTTGTTGAAACCTAAAATATTGTTGTATAAAAAGTAAGTTTTGTATTGCAAAAATTACTTTTATCGTGATATAATTTTTAATCATACAACTTATTAACGAGGAGAATAGAAATGAAATTAGAACAAAACGAAAAACCTTTATTGTTTTCAGAAACACTAATACCTGATGTATTTTTTTCTGAATATTTAACTCAAATTCCTGGTGATTATATAAAAATATACCTTTATATGGTATTTTTATCTAAATACAATAAAGATATAAAAATTAACGATTTATCCAAAAAGTTATCTTTACCCTTAAAAACTATAAATGATGGTACAAAATTCTTAGAGGATAACGGATTAATATTAAAAAAAACAAATGGATACATAATTGTTGATATACAAGAAAATCTTTTACATAAGTTATATTCACCAAATGTACAAATGTCTTCTGAAAAAATAGAAGAAAATAGCAAAAATCAATCTATATCTAAGGCAATCGAATATATTAATAATCAATATTTTCAAGGTATTATGGGCCCATCTTGGTACAATGATATAGATTTATGGTTTAGAACATATAATTTTGATGAACAAGTTATGATTGCACTTTTTGATTATTGTTTTAATCGTTCCGCTCTACATAAAAATTATATTCAAACAGTTGCTGAAGCTTGGGCTTTAAATAATATTCATAATTGGAACGACTTAGATTTGTATTACCAAAAACAAGAAAAATTAACCAAGATAAAAAAAGAAATAGCCAAAAAGCTTGGAAAAAGAAGTGGTCTTACGCAATATGAAGAAGCATATATCGAAAAATGGGTTTCAGATTTTGGATATGATTTAAATGTTATAGAAATTGCTTTAAAACGAACAACTTTTAAAACCAATCCTACCTTTGAATATATTAATAATATAATTACTGATTGGCATGATAGAAAATTGAAAACTCCTGCTGAAATTAATGCATTCTTAGAACAAAGAAAAAAACAAAATAAAAATATTAAACAATTAGAAAAACAAGTTTCTAAAACTAATTTTGACCAAAGGCAATACGACAATTTAGATTTTTTATATGCTAACAATATAGAAGAAAATAATATTCCTAATCAATAAATTCTTTTATAAGAAAGGAAGTGATTATACTTGGCTAATACTACTTTAAATGATTTATTAATTCAATATGAAAGAAAAAAAACTAAAGCTGAAATGGATTTAGAAAACAGAAAAAAAAATCTATATGAAAAAATTCCAGAGTTACTACAAATAGAAGAAGAACTAAATACTTATGCTATTAATACTGCTAAAAACATTTTAAATAATATTACAACTGATACAAAAGAACTTAATAAAAAGATTGATGATTTAAAATTACAAAAAGAAAAAATTTTAGAAGCAAACCATATAGATGTTAACTACTTAAAACCATTTTATGAATGCACAAAATGTAAAGATACTGGTTATTATACAGATAGTAATTACAAGTCTGTGATGTGTTCTTGTTTAAAACAAAAATTACTTAACATATCTTATAATAAATCAAATATCTCTAATTTATATAAGGAAAATTTTGATACTTTTGATGATACTCTTTTTTCTGATGAAGTTGATATTTCAAAATACAAGTTTAATATATCTCCTAGGAAAAATATTAATAATATAAGATTAAAATGTCTTAATTTTGTTAATAATTTTGACGATTTATCAACTAAAAATTTACTTTTTACTGGTAATACTGGATTGCGGAAAAACTTTTATGTCTAATTGTATCGCAAATAGTTTATTAAAAAAGGGCAAAACTGTTCTTTATCAAACTGCCCCTGTTTTACTGGAAACTGTAATTAATAATAAAATGGATAAAAATATCAATTCTGATTTTTATAAAAATGTTTTAGAATCAGATTTACTTATTATTGATGATTTAGGTACAGAGTGTATTAATAGTATGAAGTTAAGTGAATTATTTACCATTTTAAATACTAGATTGTTGAATTTAAATTCTAAGGTAACTAAAACTATTATTTCTACTAATTTGAATATAAATAATATTTTTAATAATTATGAAGAAAGAATAGGTTCCCGCATTGCTGGATATTATGAAATTTATTATTTCTTTGGAGAAGATTTGAGGTTTAAACGATAAAACAAATAGAAAAGAAAAGCACAAATATTCATTAATTTGATTTCTGTGCTTTTCCTTTTACTTTTATTAATCTTCGTCTATTTCTGGACTTAAAGTTTCTATACTTACCACTTTTCCACCATCATTTGTTCTCATTAATGTTACTCCCTGTGTTGCTCTTCCTAAAACACTTATATCTTTTACATTAAGTCTAATAATAGTTCCATTATCTGTAATAAGCATTACATCATCTTCTTCTGTTGTAATTCTTATACCTACTAATTTTCCTGTTTTTGGTGTAATTTTGTATGTTATAACTCCTTTTCCTCCTCTTGTTTGTACCCTATATTCATCTAATTCTGTTCTTTTTCCAAAACCATTTTCAGTAATAGCAAGTAATGTTGCTTTTCCTCCAGCAATTATTGATTCCATTCCGATAACTTCGTCATCTTCATCTAACCTTATTCCAATTACTCCTTGTGCTGTTCTTCCGATTGGACGTACTTCTTTCTCGTCAAATGTTATGCTCATTCCATTTCTTGTAACTAATACTACATTGTCTTGTCCATCTGTTAAACGAACACTTATTAATTCATCACCATCTTTTAATGTAATTCCTTGAAGACCTGTCGTTCTTGATGAATTATATTCTACTAATGCTGTTTTCTTTATTAATCCATTCTTTGTTGCCATTAATAAATATTTTCCTTCTGCAAAGTTTTGAATTGGAATTACTGCTGAAATTTTTTCTCCTGGGTCTAAACTCAATAAATTAACAATTGCTGTTCCTTTTGCTGTTCTTCCAGCTTCTGGAATTTCATATCCTCTTAATTTATATAATTTACCTTTATTAGAAAAGAATAAAATAGTATCATGTGTAGATGCTGTAAATATTTGTTTAACAAAATCTTCTTCTCTAGTTGCAATTCCTGTAATACCTTTACCGCCTCTTTTTTGACTTTTATATGTGTCTATTGGCATTCTTTTTATATATCCAAAATATGTTAATGCAACAACAGTTTGTTCATCTTTTATAAGGTCTTCTACATTTATTTCTCCTTCTGCAGGAACTATTTTTGTTTTTCTTTCATCTCCAAACTTATCTCTTATTTCTATAAGTTCTTCTTTTATTATATCAAATACTAATTTTTCACTATTTAATATATCTCTTAAATGTGCTATTAATTCCATTAATTGATTGTATTCTTCTTCTATTTTTTCACGTTGCAATCCTGATAATGTTTTTAATCTCATATCCAAAATTGCTTGAGCTTGTATATCTGATAAACCAAATCTTTCCATTAATCTTTCTTTTGGATCATCATATGATGAACGTATAATATTTATAACTTCATCTATATTGTCTAACGCAATTTTTAATCCCTCTAAAATGTGTGCTCTTGCTAATGCTTTATCTAACTCAAATTGCGTTCTTCTTAAAATAACATCTTTTCTATGTTCTATATAATAGTCTAAACATTGTCTTAATGTTAAAATCTTTGGTTCCCCATTTACTAAAGCTAACATTATTACTCCAAATGTATCTTGCATTTGAGTATTTTTATATAATTGATTTAATACTACTTGTGCATTTGCATCTCTTCTTAATTCAATAACAATTCTAACTCTTTCATTTCTGTCAGATTCATCACGCATTTCAGATATTCCTTCAATTCTTTTTTCTTTTACTAATCTTGAAATGTTTTCTATTAATCTTGCTTTATTTACTTGATATGGTAATGACCTTACTATAATTCTTTGTTTATTACCACTCATTTCTTCGATTTCTGCTTCTGCTCTAACTGTTATTTTTCCTCTTCCTGTTTTATATGCTTCTTTTATTCCTTCAATTCCTAAAATGATTCCTTCCGTAGGAAAATCGGGACCTTTAATTATAGATAACAAATCATCATCTGTTACTTCATCCTCATCAATTATTTTTATTATACCATTTATTACCTCTGTCAAGTTATGAGGCGGTATGTTTGTTGCCATTCCTACTGCTATACCTGATGAACCATTTATTAATAATGCTGGTATTTTTGCTGGAAGTACTGTTGGTTCTTGCAACCTTTCATCATAGTTTGGCATAAAATCTACTGTGTTTTTTTCTATATCATCTAACATATGTTCAGATATTTTTGCCATTCTTGCTTCTGTGTACCTCATTGCTGCTGCCCCATCACCATCTATTGAGCCAAAATTTCCATGCCCATCAATTAGCATATATCTCATAGAAAAGTCTTGTGCCATTCTAACCATAGCATCATATACTGATGAATCTCCATGTGGGTGATACCTTCCTAAAACTGAACCTACAGTATTTGCACATTTCCTGTATGGCTTATCTGAAGTAATTCCTTCTTCATGCATTGCATATAATATTCTTCTATGCACTGGTTTTAAACCATCTCTTACATCTGGTAATGCACGTGATACTATAACACTCATAGCATAATCTATGTATGATGTTACCATCTCTTCTTCGATGTCTCTTTGTATTATATTTTCATCTTGTCTATCCATTGCCTTCCCTCTTTTCAACTATTTTTTTTACATTTGTATTATACTAAAATCAGAATTAATATGCAAGAAAATTTATGAAAATTTAATTTTTTCTGTCATCTGCTACAATATATTCATCTATTTGACAATTTTTTATTCTAATTACTTCTTCTGGCTCAGTTGGTAATCCGTTAAAATACCAATTAGCACTTCTTAAGAAAAAGCCATGTGATACTATAAGAATTGTTTTCGTACTATCTTCATATTTTTTTATTATTCTATCTAAACAATCAAAAACCTTTTTTGTATATGTTTTACAATCTTCGCCTTCTTTTACTGGCACATTTTTTGTATAATATCTTATTTCATTAAAAATTGGTTGTTCATTTGGCTGACCTTCATAAATTCCCAAATTTCTTTCTATAACTTGTTCATCAATTATTATATCTAAATTATGATATTCATTAATTATTTCTGCTGTTTTTATTGCACGTTTTAATGGTGAAGATATTATAATGTCTATATTAATATCTTTTAATTTTTCTTTCAATTCTTCTGCTTGCTTTATTCCTTCTTCATTTAATTCTATATCTGTTAAACCTGCTGCTTTTTTTTCTTTATTCCAATTTGTTTTTCCATGTCGTACTAATAATAATTTCATTTTTTTATTTTCCCTTCTTACTTTTTTGTAATATTTTATTTTATGTTTTTATTTTTTATATAATTTTCAGTAAATTCATTTTCTAAAATATCCATAACTATTGTATCATAATATTTTCCATTTATAAATTTATTTTCACGAATTTTTCCCATTTCTTTAAATCCACATTTTTTATAACATTTTAAAGCCCTTTCATTAAAACTCATTACATTCAATTTTATATTATGCAAATTCATATAATTAAATCCATAATCTAATAATAATCTTATAGCTTCTGTTCCATATTTTATGGTTGTTCATTAAATTTATTTTTATTATACTATTTCAACCATACTAAATATAAAAAATTGTCATAAAAAAATTTTTATAATTTTTCGGCTAATTGCAGTGCTTCTTCACTAATATTAAAATTCTTTCCATTATTTTTTATTAATGTATGTAAATTTTCAATTTTTCTTGCTTTAGCTATTGTTTCTTCCAAAGGCATTAATTCTTTCAATTCCTTTTTTATTTTATTATATTCTTTTTCCATTCCGTCAAAATCTCTATTATTATAGTATTCATTCCAATTATTCATATATTTACCCAAAAATTCTAAACTTTCCATTTGATTTGAAAAAGTATTCTCTATATTTTTTTCTACATTACTAATAATAACATCTTTTCCTTTTTTTATTAATTTTGATATACTATTATCTATAACACCTGCCTTTGTTACTTTATTTAATGTAAAATCTATCAATTCTGATACATTGTCTAAAATTCCACCACTTTTTATTACATTTTGAACTTGCGAAATATTTTCAAAATTACCTGTTAAAATTCCTAATGCATCTTTTCCCATATCAATGGCAGAATTTATCGATTTATTTATACCTTCTGATATACCATATTTTAATAAATTATCCTTTAAATTTATTATTTGATTTTCTACTAAATCTGGAAGTAATAATCTTATACCAATATCTATACCATTATTTATTGCATTTCCTAGTGCACTATCTAAAAAATTTCTTTGTTTTTCTTCTGTTACCAAATTATTTGTTATTTCATTATTATTGTTTATTTCTATATTATTTTCATTTATATTTTCTAAATTACTATTTACTTCTTTTCCTAATTCCATATTTTTTATTTTCCTTTCTATCAAATTAATTTTAGGCAATTAACCTTAATTGAAAACTATATTATTTTAATATATTAAAATATATTTTTTATTAATTATTTTTTCATTATATTTAATTAATATTATTTAATTTATATTTTTTTATTTATATTTTTTTATTTATATTTTTTATAAATTTATTAATATATATTTTTTTATTAATATATTTATAATTTTTTATTATATATTTTATTAATAATACATTTAATATTTTATTATTAATATTTTTTTATATTTTATTTATTTAATTAATTTTAAATAATCTAATTTTATAATATTTTTTACTAAATTATTATTATAATTATTATTAATTAAATAATTATAATATTTATTATATTTTATTTTTCCAATTATTGAATAATTTTTCAAAATATTTTTTATTATTTGCATATCTATATTTTTATTATTATATTTATTAATAATTATTTTTATTTTTTGATTATCTATATCTAATTTATTAATATAATTTTCTAAAATAATAGTTGTTTTCTTTATTTCTAATATATTTCCTTCTGTTAAAAATACTATTTTATCACAATTTTTTATTAATTCTTTTTCTATATTTAAATTTAATTCTGTTGTCATTTCTATAATAATCAAATTATAATTATTTTTTAAATTTTCAATAAAATAATTAATATTTATATTATTTTTTATTTTTTTATTATAAACAAATTCTAATCCTGATAAAATATTTATTTTTTTATTATAATTTTTTATATAATTTTGTATATCATTAAATTCAGAAAATTCTTCTTTTTTATTTCTTTCAATTTCTAAAATAGAAAATATATCTTGACTAAATAAATTAAAATCTATAATTAACGTTTTTTTATTTTTTTTTGTCATAAAATTTGCAAAATTTATTGTAAAAATACTTTTTCCACTTCTTGCAATTCCAGTTACTACAACTATTTCTCCTTTTTTTGAATTAGCATTTGTTATATTATTTATATTGTTTTTATTGTTATTTAAAATAATTTCTTTTAACATTTGTATTTCTTTTTCTAATTCTTCTTGTGTTTTTATTTTATCTTTTTTTATTATTTCAATTAATTGTTGTAAATTTATTTCATTATTATAATAAATATCATTTATATTATTTTCTATTAAAATATTTTTTAATTTTTCATTTTGATTTTCTAAAATAAATATAATTCTTATATTATTATTTATTTTTTTTATATTTTTTATTAATTCTTCAAAACTAATTTCTCCATATATACTTTCACTAATTACAATAACATCTATATTTTTATTTTCTTGCATAATTTCTATAATTGCTTCTTTATAAATAATATCCTTACATATAATTTTTAAATTTTCTTCTTCTGATAATTTTTCATTAAGATTTGGATTACCTATTGCTGTTAATATTTTTTTCAATATTTATTTTTTTCCTCCTTCTTTTCTATTATACTTTTTTCTTTTTCAGAACAATCTATTTTTGTTAATATATGATTGTCAGCAACAAACATAAGACATTCTCCTTTTTTTAATGATTTTATTTCTATTTTTTCTTTTTCAGATAAATTGGTATTTTCTTGCAATATTTTTATATTGTCTTCTTCTAATGAAAAAAATGTTTTTATACTTGAATTATTTAAAATACTTCTTCCATATGTTCCATTATCTAAACTAAAAAGGTCTGAGATGTCTTGTGTTATAGCAACACCACTTCCACCATATTTTCTGATTGTTTTAAATATTTTATATATAAAACTTGCAACTTCTTTATTTGATGTTACACCTATTAGCCTCCATATTTCGTCCATATAAATTGCTTTTTTTACATTTCTATCTATTTTTATCTTGTCCCAAAAAAGATCTATGAAAAGGTACATTCCATATTTTAAATTTTCTTCTCCTAATTCATATACATCAGCTATAATTAATTTATTATTTAATTTTACACTTGTATAATTATTAAAAAATTTTAATGAACCTTTTACAAATGGTATTAATTTTATTTGAAATTTTTTTGTTCTTTTATCTTTACTTAAAACTTCATATAAATCTTGTAAAATAGGCATATCTATACTTTCTTTAAATTGTTTTATTATATTGTCTTTATTTTCTTTATATAAGGATTTATCATCAAATGTAATTCCTTTTTTCCTATATGTTTCAATTAATTTTTCCTCTAATATTGCCTTCTCTTCTTCATTTAGTTCACCAAAAATTAAATTAAAAAATCCTATTAATTTTCCTATCTTTGTTGCTAAATAACCATTTTCAGTATCTTCTACACTTTCCTTTCTAATATCAAAAATATTAATGTATGTTGTAGATGATGGTCCTATCTTTATTTCTGTTCCATGTAATTCTTTACATAAATTTAAATATTCTCTATCTGGGTCTATTACATATTGTTCTATACCTAATATTCTGTATCTTAATATTAATAATTTAGTGTAAAATGATTTTCCTGCTCCACTTGTTCCAAAAATACACATATTTGCATTTTTATATTTATTTGTATCATATCTGTCTATGAATACCAATGAATTATTATATATATTTCTTCCTATATATATTCCGTTTTCATCAAATATAGATGACGAAATAAATGGATATGTTGATAAAATTCCACTTGTTAATATATTTCTTTTGGCTATATTTTTTATATCTGTATTATTATCCATTATTGGTAAACAAGATAAAAAAAGCTGCTCTTCTCTGAAATTAGCTCTTCTTGTTTGCATTCCTCTACTTTGTGTTATTCCTTCTATTTTATTTAATATATATTCTAAATTTTTTATATCACTACTATATACATTTATATAAATATATAGATAATATAAATCTTCATTGTTGACTTGCATTTCTTTTCTTATATATTTCGCATCATTATATGTATAAGCTACAATATCCATATCTTGCCTATTTTGACTTGATGTTTGTAAATCAACTCCCACATTTCCTATATGATATGTTAAATCTTTTATTGCTTTATATGTATCTTGCTTTTCGTAAAATATTGATATATTCATATTTATGTTATTTTCTATTAATAATTTTAATAATAAATCATCTTGTTCTCTATAATAATTTACTACTATTAATCCTGTATAATATATTCCGTCTATTTCTAAAAATTTTGGATTTTGCATATTTATATATGATGGTGCTATATAATCTTTATCTGAAAATGTTCCATCTAAAATAATATTTTCTTTTTTTATATTATTTTTTTTGAAAATTTTATTTATAATATTATTTATTTTTATTTTTCCTCCTTTTTTCCTTTAAATATACCAAATATATAACTTTTATACTTTATAATATATTAATTATTTATTATCAAAAATCTTTAATCTTTTTGCAATCTCTTCTGGAGATGGTAATAATTTTTTCATATTTTCAGGTAATGAATTATGCACTTTATATGTTGCAACTCCAATAAGTGCATTAGATTGTTTGAGAGCATATTCTACAATTGTTTTATCTTTATTTTTACATATAATAATTCCTATTGATGGATTTTCTTCTTGCAATTTAACTTGTTCATCTAACGCAGTAAGATATAATTGCATCTTTCCTGTATATTCAGCCTCAAATTCTCCTATCTTTAATTCTATAGCAATAAGACTACGTAATCTTCTATGAAATAACAACAAATCTATATATAAATCTTTTTTTCCAATTAATATATGATATTGATTTCCAATAAAAGTATAATCACCACCCATTTCTGTTAAAAAAGCACGTATATTATTTACTAATGTCATCTCCAATTCATGTTCGTTATACTCTGGAGATAATGTTGCAAAATCAAATGTATATTCATCTTTAATTGCTAGCTTTGCTTGAAAACGTCTTTCCTTTGGTAAGGTTTTATCAAAATTTGTTTGATTTAATAAATATTTTTCATACATATCATCATCTATAAAATTAACTAATATCCTCTTTGTCCAACCATATCTTTTTGTCATTTGAATATAAAATTCTTTTTCTAAATTATCTTTACACTTTTCCATTATTACAACATTATTTGTCCAACTTATTTCTCGCACCATCGGTGCGAGTTTTGTTTCTTCTTTATATGTTAAATAAAAATTTCTCATTCTCCATAAATTACTAGCAGAATAACCTTTTGAACCTGGATATTCATTTTGTAACTCTTTTGATAATATATTTACAATTGATTTTCCCCAACCTTTTTCAATTTGCTTATTATAAATCTCTTTTCCAATTTCCCAATATAAATTAATCGTTTCAGCATTCATAGTTTTTAATAATTGAATTTGTCTTTTATTTATTTTATCTTTAATATCTTCTACTAATGGTTCATAATCTGATATTTTTATTGTATTCATATTTGCATACATTCCTTCCTATTTTTTACATGAAATTTACTTATTGAATTTATAAACTGCAATGATTATTTTTTATTTAAATATTTTTTTGAATTAAAAAATGAATAAAAAATTTCTTTAATTTCTTCTTTTTCTAAAATGTTATTTACCATATTTCCACATCTCGAAAGACATTCTTTTATTTTAAAAAATCTTTCATTTAGTTCTTCTATAATAACTTCTTCTGAACTAATATTTTCAGATATAATGTCTTTGTTAGAAATTATAATATAAAAATTTTTTGAAGATGAATTTGTTTCTGAATTAATATTATTTATATATTTTATATAATCTTCTGCTATTTCTTGTAAAAAATTTTCCTCTTTATTTTTTAAATTTTCTTTTATATTGGAAATATTTTTAGATAAATCTTTTTTATTACTTTGAATTAAAATTTGAATATCAAAATTACATGTTTTTAAAAAAACTTTATATGAATTTAAAATTGCTTGTTTTTCTAAATCTGATTTTAAATTAAAATTAATTGGTAAAACTTGTATTATTTTTATATAATTTTTATTTTTTAATTTTATTATTCCATTATTAAATATTTTATCTATTGGAATCCATTCTTGTATAGAGATTTCTTTTTGTATATTATTTCCTCCTTTTTAATTTTGATATTATTTTACATTCATATAGGATAATTGTCAAGAAAAATCTTTTGACATTATTCGACATTTTGTAATTTTACGAGTCCTTATGAAATTTTGATTTAAAATATATTAACATAGTATTTCGTTTTTATTTAAAATTTTTAAATTTTTTGAATATAATTTCGAATTTTGTCTATAATAAGATTGTAAGGTTGATAATAGTTGAGCCAAGAGTATTAATAGATTATATTTTTTATAGTTTATTAATATTCGGGCAAAGATGTATAATAGTGTATAAAATATATTATTATATGTCGGCGATAAGAGTATATTTTATGTATGCAAGCTATATTATCTTACAAAATATGGTTAAATTATATGCAATGTATTCGAGCTAAGATTATTTTTGTATCTAATATTTAGTGGTTAATAATAGTCCCTTTGGGATGAATTTAGTTACTTTTGGTGTATTAATAGTCGAGCGAATGATTAATATATGTGGTGTATGGCTTATTTATATAGCAATATATATTAGGTTAGACCATTATGTATATTAGTTTTAGTAGAGATTATTATTGGCTTTATGAAACCAATTAGCAGGTAAGATTTTTCTTACCTGCTTTCTGGTTGTATTTTAAGATAAAAAGTAACATTAAATTTATATAATAAAGCTAAATATCCAAATTTTTAACATTTTTAGCATTTTTTTCTATAAATTCTCTTCTAGGATTAACTTCATCTCCCATTAAAATTGTAAATATTTCATCAGCTTTTATAGCATCTTCCATTTTTACCTGTATTAAAATTCTAGTTTCTGGATTCATTGTTGTATCCCATAATTGTTCTGGATTCATTTCTCCTAAACCTTTGTATCTTTGTATGCTTAAAGTATCACGTGTAATGCCTTTTTCCTCTAATTCTTTAAAAGTTCTTTCCAAATCTTCATCTGTATAGCAATATACATCTTGTATTCCCTTTTTATAAACCTTATATAATGGTGGCTGTGCTAAATATACATTTCCATTTTCTATTAAAGGTCTCATATACCTAAAGAAAAATGTAAGTAAAAGAGTTCTAATATGAGCGCCATCAACATCTGCATCTGCCATAATTATAACTTTGCCATAACGAATTTTTGTTATATCGAAATCTGCACCAATACCTGCACCTATTGCAACAATTACTGGATTTAATTTATCATTTCCATATATTTTATCTGCTCTTGATTTTTCTACATTTAACATTTTACCCCATAATGGTAAAATTGCTTGAAATTTTCTATCTCTTCCCTGTTTTGCACTTCCTCCTGCTGAATCTCCTTCTACTATATATACTTCACAGTTATCAGGATTTTTATCACTACAATCTGCTAATTTTCCTGGTAATGTTGTTGTTTCTAAAGCTGATTTTCTTCTTACTAATTCTCTTGCTTTTCTAGCGGCTTCTCTTGCTCTTGAAGCACTTATACATTTTTCTAAAATTGTTTTTGCTACCGCTGGATTTTCTTCCAAAAATGCTGATAATACATCATTTACCATACTTTGAACAATTCCTGTAACTTCACTATTGCCCAACTTTGTTTTTGTTTGGCCTTCAAACTGAGGCTCTTTTACTTTTACTGAAATTACAGCTGTTATTCCTTCTCTTATGTCTTCGCCCTGTAGATTTTGTTCTTTGTCTTTTAATATATTATGATTTCTTGCATAATCATTAAATACTTTTGTTAGGCCTCTTTTAAAACCTTCTAAATGAGTTCCTCCTTCAATTGTATTTATATTATTTGTAAAAGTATATATGTTTTCTGAATATGCACTTGTATATTGAATAGCTATTTCTACTGGAACTTCTCCATCTTTTTCTATATAAATTGGTGGTTTATGTAATGGTTCCTTATTTTTATTTAAAAATTCAACAAATGATATAAGGCCACCTTCAAAACAAAATTCTGATTTTTTAGGAGTTTCTCCTCTTTTATCTTCTATTGATATTTTTACACCTTTTGTTAGGAAAGCTATTTCTCTAAATCTTTTTTCTAAAACTTCAAATTCATATTCCAAACTTTCAAAAATAGTATCATCAGCTAAAAACCTTACCTTTGTTCCTGTTTTTTCTGATTCCCCTATTTTTTCTAATTTTTTTACTGTCTTACCTTTTTCAAAATACATTTGATAAATTCCACCGTCTCTTTGTATTGTTACTTCTGTCCAATTAGATAAAGCATTAACTACGGAAGCACCAACTCCATGTAATCCACCTGAAACTTTATAACCACTATCTCCTCCAAATTTTCCTCCTGCGTGAAGAACTGTATATACTGTTTCTGCTGTAGATATTTTAGTTTTTGGATGTATTTCTACTGGTATTCCTCTTCCATTATCTTCAACACTAACTATATTTCCTGGCTCTATCTCTACTTTTATATCTGTACAATATCCTGCTAGTGCTTCATCAACACAGTTATCTACAATTTCATATACCATATGATGTAAACCTCTTACAGATGTACTTCCAATATACATTCCTGGTCTTTTTCTAACTGCTTCCAGTCCTTCTAAAACTTGAATTTGCTCAGCTCCATATTCATGCTCAAATTTTTCCATTTGTATTTCCTCCTTATAAAAGTTTGTAACATATAATTCAAAAATATTAATCATAAATATTTTTCTTAATAATTAATTTTTCCCTGTATTACATTATATACTTTACTTTCAATATTTTCAAGTTTAAATTTTTCTGTACATGTAATTATTACTTGCGTATCTTGTATTCTAGTTAATAAACTTTCTCTTCTTTTTTCATCTAATTCAGACATAAAATCATCTAATAATAAAATAGGAAAATCATTTATTTCATCATATATTATTTGTAATTCTGATAATTTTAGTGAAAGCACAGCTGTTCTATTCTGACCCTGAGAGCCAAAAACACTAACATTTTTTTCATTTATATATATAACAAAATCATCTCTATGTACACCTTTGGTTGTAAAGCCTTTTATTATATCTAATTCTCTTCTCTGTTTTAAAAGATTTAAATAATTTTCTTTATTTTTACATTCTGTTAGATATTCTATTTCTAAATTTTCTTTATTAGATGTTATTTCTTTATGAATTTTATTTATTTTATTTTTTATTTTATTAATAAATTCATTTCTATAATCATAAATTTTTTGAGCATATGTTGCTAACTCTTCATCCCAAATATCTAGTAATTGCTTATCTTTATTTTCTTTTTTTATTTGCCTTAAATAATTATTTCTTTGCTCTAAAGTTTTAGTATATAAACTTAAATTATGCATATAATTTGGTTTTAACTGACTTATCATTATATCTAAAAATCTTCTTCTATTTTGTGGACTACCTTTCATTATGTTTATATCATCAGGTGTAAAAATTACTATATTTATCTTTCCTAATAATTCACTAAGTTTTTTTAATTTTACACCATTTGCATAAATGTTTTTTTTATCACTTAATTCTATTTTTATTTTTCCATCTCTATCTATCTTTTTATAATTTAACTCTATTTCTGCTATATCTTCCCCGAACTTTATTAATTCTAAATCTTTTTTTGCTCTAAAAGATTTTCCTATACTTCCTAAAAAAATTGCTTCTATTATATTTGTTTTACCTTGTGCATTTTCTCCATAAAAAATATTTATATTTTTAGAAAGATTTATTTCTTCTTTTTCATAGTTTCTAAAATTTTTAATTTTTATATTGTTTATCCACATTATCTTCTCCATTTGTGTATAACTTATTCTTATTTTTATTATTCTTTTAATCTAATTGGCAAAATCATATACACATAATCATTGTTTTCCACAGATTTTACCAAACATGGGGATATATTAGTTCCAAATTCAACAAAAACTTCTTCTTCATCTATTGCTCTTAAACTGTCTAAGAAATATTTTGGATTGAATCCTGCTTCTATTTTTTTACCTTCTGTTGATACAAAAATTTCTTCTTTTGCATCTCCTGTTTGATTTGTGCATGAAATTGTTACTTTTCCTATTTCAACTTCAACTTTTACTGGATATTTTTTTTCTTTTTCAACTGCTGAAGTTGATATTAAACTTATTCTTTCAAAACTATTTTGTAAGTTACTTTTATTTACTCTAATTCTTGTTTCCCAATTTTGAGGAATTACTGTTTTATAATTCAAGAATTCTCCATCTAAAATTCTTGTTACTATTTTACAATTATCCATTTCAAATAATGCTTGATTTTTTGATATGCCTATACTAATAATATCAAAAGAATCAGCTATGATTTTATTTACTTCATTTAATGTTTTTCCTGGTATTACAGCACTAAAATTGTCAGTAGGATTAGATAAAAATATACTTCTTAATGCTAATCTAAAACCATCTACTGCTACAATATTTAATTTATTATTTTCAACTTCAAATAAACAGCCTGTAAATATAGGCCTGTTTTCTTCTGTACTGACCGCAAAAATTGTTTTCCTTATCAAATTTTTTAATGTGTTTTGTTCTAATTTTAAAGAATTTTCTACTTCTATTTTTGGTAATTCTGGAAATTCTTCTGGATTCATTGTTGCCAATTTATATAATGATCCTTCACATTCTATTTCTAATAAATTATTTTCATTTAAGCTAATATGTATTTCTGTGTCTGGTAATTTTCTTATAATTTCACTAAACATTATAGCATTTACTACTGTACTTCCTTGTTCAATAGTTTCACATTCCATTATATATTCTATACCTAATTCTAAATCATAGGTTGTTAATTTTATTTGATTATCATTTGTTTGTATTAATATACCTTCTAATATAGGCATTGTAGTTTTTGAAGGAACACCTTTTACTACGGAATTAATAGCTTTAAGGATTTTATCCTTGTAACAAATTATTTTCATTTCGCTTTCTCCTTTTTAAATAAAATAATATTTTTTAGTAGTAATAGTATTAGGTATTGTGGATAATGTGGAAAAGACTGTTGATAGTTTATTTCCCTATAAAAAATACTGTTTATAAATTAGTGGATAAAATTATAAATAATCCACATTATTAATTTTTATTTGTGTAAATATTAATTATAAACAGTTTATTTACAACTTATTAACATTTGACTGTGAATATCTAATGTAGCCCTTCCGTAAGAAGAGATTGATTTTTATTTTTCAAACAATTATTTTTCAAACAAAAAATCTAAAAAATTAATATAATTATTGAAATATAAATTAATCTCCATTTAATATTATATTTTTCACACTTTCCACAATTAATTTTGTATTTGAATTATTTTTTACTTCTTTATCTATTTTTTTATGTGCGTGCATTACAGTTGAATGATCTCTGTTTCCAAAATCTTCTCCTATTTTTGGAAAAGACATATTTGCTACTTCTCTACATAGATACATTGCTATTTGTCGAGGGTATGCTATATCATTTGATCTTTTGTTTCCTGCTAAATCATTTTTATCTATACTAAAATATTTTGCAACAGTTTCTTGTATAAAATCACTTGAGATAACTTTTTCACTTTGTGATTTAAATTCATTAATTGTATTTTCTGCAAGTTCTATTGTAATTTGACTATGTGTTAAAGATGCTATTGCTACTATTTTATTGAATACTCCTTCTAATTCTCTTATGTTTGAGTCTATCTTGTTTGCTATATTTGAAAGAATGAAATCATCAATTAATACATTTTCATCTTGGGCTTTCTTTCTTAATATTGCTAAACGAGTTTCATAATCTGGGCATGATATGTCTGCTAAAAGTCCCCATTCAAATCTGGATTTTAGTCTGTCTTCTAAGAATTGAATATCTCTTGGTGGTTTATCACTAGAAAGTATTATTTGTTTTCCATTTTCATGTAATGTATTAAATGTATGGAAAAATTCTTCCTGAACTCGTTCTTTCCCTGCAATAAATTGAATATCATCTATTAATAAGACATCAATATTTCTGTATTTATTTCTAAATACTTCATTTTTATTGTCTTTTATTGCATTGATTAATTGATTTGTAAATTTTTCGGATGTTACATATAATATATTGGTACTTCTGTTATTGTGTAATATCCTATTTCCTATTGCATGCATTAAATGTGTTTTTCCTAATCCAACGCCACCATACAAAAACAATGGATTATATGCCGTAGCAGGAGAATCTCCTACAGCTAGAGCTGCTGCATGTGCAAATCGATTGTTATTACCAACAACGAAAGTTTCAAATGTGTATTTTGGATTTAGTGTTTGATTAGAATAATCTAAATCTTCTTCTGTATTTTGATTGTTTGAAACTATGATATTTCCATCTTCTTTATTTTCTTGATTTTTTGGATCATTAACTTCAATTGAAAATGATAAATCTTTTTGTGTAACGTATTTTATTGTATTTAATATTAAATCTGAGAATTTTGTTGATAATAAATCCTTCTGATATTCAGAATTAGCTAAAAATATAATAACATCATTTTCAATTGATTGTATTTGTAATGGTTTTATCCATGTTTCAAATGATATAGAAGTAACTTCTTCTTTTAGTAGATTTTTAATGTTGTTTAATAATTCGTTTTTATCTAATGGCATTTAAAACATCCTTTCAAAATTTATTTCTAAAGTTATCCACAACATTATCCACAATTGTTGATAACTTTGTAATATTATCGTAAAATACTTTAATATAAATACGAACACAGATTTCAAATTTATTATTTATAAAATCTGCAAATATCATATTCCCTTATATTATAAATCAAATTATAAATAAGTCAATAATAATACATTTTTTATCCACATATTGTGGATAATGTTTAAAAAACTGTGGATAACTTTTGAAAAATTACAAAATTATTACAAATAATTTATTCGTTAGTATAGTTTATATAATATTTTTTTCAAAAAATCAACAAAAAATATAAAAAATGTATAAAATTATATATTAATATGTTAAAATTAGTAATGCAATTTGGTTACAGGTTAATGGTTTTAAAAGGATAAATTTCTAAAAGCATAGAAATATAAGATTTTCATTACACTCCTCAGCTCATTACAAAGCTTAAGAAATTCTAACTTATTTTATGGCACCCTTTCACTCAACGCGAACTATTTCCATAAAATTGCGTAGAATTTCTAAAGCTTTTCCAATCACATTCGTCATTTCATTCAAATTCTTATATTTCTATGCTTTTATAACTATTTTTATATAAAACCATTAACCAGTAATGCAATTTGAACAAAAATTACAAAATGTCTTGACACCGTAATGGTTTATAATGTATAATAATTTATGTTTATTACAGAAGTAGTAAAAATTTCCAATAGGAATTAATATATAATTAGTATTTAGGAGGTGCAAAATGAAGAGAACATATCAACCTAAAAACAGACAAAGACAAAAAGAACATGGTTTTATGAAAAGAATGAAAACTAGAGCAGGAAGAGCTGTTTTAAAAGCAAGAAGAGCAAAAGGAAGAAAAAAAATATGTGCATAAAATTCAGCTATAAAGACCGCGAAAATATGTGGTCTTTTATGATATTATGCTCAGAGGTAAGAAATGAAAAATGCAATAATGTTAAAGAAAAATTATGAATTTAGAAGGGTTTTAACGAAAGGAAAGTCTTATATAGGTGATAACATAATTGTATATATTATGGATAATCCTAAAAATACATACAAAATAAAATATCAAAAAAATAAGAATTATTTAGGTCTCGCTATAAGTGTAAAAACAGCTAAAGCAGTAAAAAGAAATAAAATTAAGAGATTAATTAAAGAAAATTATACTATTTTAGAAGATAGAATTGAACTAGGTAAGAGCATAGTTTTTCTTTGGAATAAAAAAAGCAAAATAGAAAATGCAAATTTTAATAATATAAGAAAAGATTTAATAAATATATTAAAAAAAGCCCAAATATTAAAGTATAAAGAAGATGAGGAATTTGAAAAAAATAATATTGACTAGTATTGATTGGTATCAAAAAAATATTTCAAAATGGTTGGAATATAATAATATATGTTGCAAATATTATCCTACTTGCTCTGAATATACGAAACAAGCAGTTTTGAAATATGGAACTGTAAAAGGGATTTTTTTAGGTACAAAAAGAATTTTAAGATGTAATCCACTTTCAAAAGGAGGATATGACGAATTAAAATAGATTGGGGGAAACAATGATAGCATTTTTTGCAAATATATTTGGATATTTGTTAAATTTTCTGTATAATATAGTTGGAAATTATGGCTTTGCAATTATATTATTTTCATTAATAATAAAATTATTGATGTTGCCACTGTCAGTAAAACAACAAAAGTCGATGAAAAAAAACAATAAAATACAAGAAGAAATGAAACAGATACAATTTAAATATAAAAATGACCCAGAAAAACTGAATCAGGAAACAATGTTATTATATAAAAGAGAAAATATGAATCCATTAAGTGGTTGCTTTAGTGCAATACTACAAATAATATTGTTATTTTCAGTATTTTACTTAGTAAGATCACCACTTACATATATGAAAAAAATAGATTCGCAGACAATAAATACATATATAGAAGAAATAAAAGAGGCAGGTTTAAGTACATCAACAGCATATCCTGAAATAGAAATAATAAGGGAAATTGAAAATATTAGACTAATAGAAAAAGGGGAGTATAATACAAGTAATGACAATGAGGAAAATACTGAAATAGTAGAGCAAGAACAGTCAAATGAAAATACTGAAGTAATAGAGCAAGAACAGTCGAATGAAAATAATACAGAAACAGAACAGTTACAAGAGGAAAATAAAGTTGATACAGAAATGATAAACGACGAAAATATTTCTGAACAATCTTCTAAAATAGATGAAGATGTTCAAAATAATAATGAAATAGATGAAAAAATTAATAATGCTCGCGTTAATATGGAATTTTTTGGAATTGATTTAAGTAAAGTTCCAACAGCAAGTTTAAATGATTTTAGAGTTTTTATAATACCAATATTATATGTAATATCTTCTTTTATTTCTATAAAGATGACATCAAATATGCAAAAGAAGCAGAAAGAACAGGAAAAAGAAAATTCTGAAAGTAATGAAACAGATACATTTGATTCAATAGAGCAGGCAAATAAAAGTATGTCATTAATGATGCCAATAATGTCAATATCTATTGCAAGTATAGCACCATTAGGACTAGCTTTATATTGGTTAATAAATAATATTTTAATGATTTTTGAGAGAATTGCTTTAAATAAATTTTTAAAAGATGAAGATTAAAACACTTCTATTTTCTAAGAAAGGAAAGTGATAATAATGGCAAAAAGTATTATTTCAGAAGGAAAAACAACAAATGAAGCAATAGATAAGGGATTAAAGGAATTAAATGTTACAAAAGATATGGTAGATATAAAAATTATTGATAATAAAGAAAAGAGAAGTTTTTTTAATATTTTAACACCTAGGGTTGTAAAAGTTGAATTAATATTAAAAGAAGATGTTAATGAAGTAGCAAAAAAGGATAATATTGTAAAAGAAGTATATGTAACAGAAGAAGATTTAAAACAAGCAGAAGATAATGTAAGAAAATTTTTAGAAAATAATATAAGAAAATTTTCAGATACTGCGAAATATGAAATAAATTGTACAGATACTGATATAGAAATAAATATAACTGGTGAAAATATAGGCTTTCTTATAGGTTATAGAGGAGAGTGTTTATATGCAATTCAAACTATATTATCATCTATTGCAAATAAAAATGTAAAAAATAGAGTAAGAGTTATATTGGATATTCAAGGATATAAAGAAAAAAGAGTAAAGGCTTTAGAAGAATTAGCTGAAAAGGTTTCAAAAACTGTAATTAGAACTGGAAAAGCAATAACATTGGAACCTATGCAAGCTTATGAAAGAAAAATAATTCATAGTAAATTACAAAATAATAATAAAATAAAAACAAAAAGTATTGGAAATGAACCAAATAGAAGAATTGTAATATCATTAAATAAATAAAATCGGAAGTCAAAGTTCGGATTAAATTGGACTTTGATTTTTTTTATAGAAAGGGTGGAATAAATGGATACAATAGCATCAATATCTACGGCTCCACGGAATTGGTGGAATAGGGATTATTAGAATAAGTGGAAAAGATTGCTTTAAAATTTTAGAAAAAATATTTATTCAAAAAAATAAAAAAAATATAAATGAAATTAAGGGATATTCAATAAAATATGGCCATATAGTAGATGATGGAAAAATTATAGATGAAGTATTAGTTTCATATTTTAAAGAACCACATAGTTATACAACTGAAGATATGTGTGAAATAAATTCACATGGTGGAAATTATATTGTAAAAAAAATATTGGAAATATGTTTAAAAAATGGAGCAAAATTGGCAGAACCAGGGGAATTTACAAAAAGAGCTTTTTTAAATGGAAGAATTGATTTATTGCAAGCAGAATCTGTTATAGATGTAATAAATGCTAAATCTGAAAGAGAAGCTAAAAGCAGTATAAAACAATTACAAGGTTATATATCCAAAGAAATACAAGAAATTAAACAACAGATATTAGATGTAATGGTTAATATAGAAGTTTCGATAGATTATCCAGAATATGATGAAGCAGAAGAGGTAGAAAATAATAAAATTATTCAAATGTTAGATTGTGTAGAAAAAAAATTAATTAAGTTGGAAAAATCTTTCGATAATGGTAAAATTATAAAAGAAGGAATAAATACGGCTATAATAGGAAGACCTAATGCAGGAAAATCATCTCTAATGAATGCTATTTTAAAAGAAGATAGAGCAATAGTTACTGAATATGAGGGTACTACAAGAGATACCATAGAAGAATTTATAACAATTGATGGTATTCCAATAAATTTAATAGATACAGCGGGAATTAGGCAAGCAACTGATGAAGTGGAAAAAATAGGAATAGAAAAAGCAAAAAAAATTGCTAATGATGCACAATTAATAATTGCAATTTTTGATTGTACAAAAGAATTAAATGAAGAAGATTTAGAAATATTAAATTTAATAAAAAATAAAAAAAATATAATAATTTTAAATAAAATTGATTTAAAAAATAAAATTAATGAAAATGATGAAAGGCTTACTTCCGTAAGTAATAAAATTATTAAAATTTCTGCATTAAATAATTTGGGAATAGAAAAAATATCTGAAAAAATATCTGAATTATTTAATTTAAATGAAATAAATGTTGATAATGATATAATAATTACTAATGTTCGCCATAAAAATTTAATTAGTAAAGCAATAGAAAACGTAAGAAAAACGAAAGATACAATTTTTCAAAATATGCCGATTGATATTGTTGCAATTTATATAAAAGATATATTAGAGAATTTAGGTGAAATTACAGGAGAGTTTGTTAGTGAAAACATAATTAATGAAATTTTTTCAAGATTTTGTTTAGGAAAATAAAAATAGGATAAATTTTCATTTTATAAGATTAAAATAAAAAATATGAATTTGTTTTTATGGTTATATACATTATGATGTTGATAAAAAATGACACTTGAAAATCAAAAATAAAGAAATTTTATAAAAAATACGACTAATTTTATGAACAAAAATAAAAAACGCTGAAAATTGATTTTAGAACGAAATAACTATAAATGATATTTTGATAAAAATGTAATATACAAATATAATACAAAAATAATTTAAAATAATGTATTAATGTTACAGGTTAATGGTTTTAAAAGGATAAATTTCCAAAAGCATTGAAATATAAGATTTTCATTACATTCCTCGGCTCATTACAAAGCTTAAGAAATTCTAACTTATTTTATGGCACCCTTTCACTCAACGCGAACTATTTCCATAAAATTATGTAGAATTTCTAAAGCTTTTCCAATCACATTCGTCATTCCATTCAAATTCTTATATTTCAATGCTTTTAAAACTATTTTTATATAAAATCATTAACTTGTAACGTATTAATAAAACAATTGAACATAATCTCTTTACTAATACAAAAAGATGATATATAATATATAAGAAAAATTTTTATGTAATATGTAAATTATAAGAACAAGTTTTCGTGTTCCACAAAAAACAATAAAAAAGAAGGTGTAATAAATGAGTTATTTTGCAGGTGAATATGATATTGCAGTAATTGGAGCAGGACATGCAGGTTGTGAAGCTGCACTTGCAGCTGCTAGATTGGGAATGAAGACTCTTATTTTTTCCATAAGTTTAGAGGCTATTGCAAATATGCCATGTAATCCTCATATTGGAGGAAGTTCAAAAGGACATTTGGTAAGAGAAATTGACTGTTTAGGTGGAGAAATGGGAAAAAATATTGATAAAACAATGATACAGCTTAAAATGTTAAATACATCAAAAGGACCAGCTGTTCATTCTTTGAGAGCACAAGCTGATAGAAAAAAATATCAAATGGAAATGAAACATACATTGGAAAAGCAAGAAAATCTAGAAATAAAACAAGCAGAAATAGTAAATATAAAGTTAAATAATGGTAAGGTAGAAACAATAGAAACAAGTGTAGGAGCAATATATAAGGTTAAATCAGTTATTATTGCTACTGGTACGTATTTAAAAGGAAAAATATTTATAGGTGAATTTTCGCAAGAAAGTGGACCAGATGGAGTATTTCCTGCTAATAAATTATCAGATTGTTTAAAAAGTATCGGAGTTAATTTGGTTCGTTTTAAAACGGGAACTCCTGCTAGAATTAATAGAAAGAGTATTGATTTTAGTAAAATGGAAGTTCAAAAGGGTGATGATAATTTGGTTCCATTTTCACTTGAAGATGAGATAAAAGAATTTAAGCAAGTTGATTGTTATTTAACTTATACAAATGAAGAAACACATAAAATAATTAGAGAAAATTTACATAGATCTCCTTTATATGCTGGAAAAATAGAGGGAACAGGACCTAGATATTGTCCATCAATAGAAGATAAAGTCGTGAGGTTTAGTGATAAACCAAGACATCAGATTTTTGTAGAACCTATAGGAATGGATACAGAAGAAATGTATATTCAAGGTATGAGTTCTTCTTTACCTGAAGATGTGCAAATTGCTATGTATAGAACTATTCCAGGATTGGAAAATGCTGAATTTACAAGACCTGCGTATGCTATTGAATATGATTGTATAGATCCTGCTGATTTAAAGTTATCATTAGAATATAAAAATATAGATGGATTATTTTGTGCTGGTCAAATTAATGGTACTTCTGGATATGAAGAGGCTGCATGTCAAGGTTTAATTGCTGGAATAAATGCTACTCAAAAAATAAGAGGAGAAGAGCCACTTATATTAAGTAGAGCTGACGCATATATTGGCGTTTTAATAGATGATATTGTTACGAAAGGAACAAATGAACCATATAGAATGATGACTTCAAGAGCAGAGTATAGGCTACTTTTAAGACAAGATAATGCAGATTTACGATTAACTGAAATAGGTCATAAAATAGGTTTAATTAGTAATGAAAGATATGAAAAATTTTTGCAGAAAAAACAAAATATTGAATTGGAAATAGAACGAATGAAAAATACTATAATAAAGCCAGATAAAGAGGTAAACGATTTATTAAAAACATATGAATCCTGTGAATTATCTACTGGTACAAAATTATATGAACTATTAAAAAGACCTGAATTAACATATAGTAAACTTGAAAAAATAGATAAAAATAGACCTAAGCTTTCTAAGCAGGTAATAGAAGAAGTTGAAATACAAATAAAATATGATGGATATATCAAAATGCAAGAAGCACAAGTGGAAAAGTTTAAAAAAATGGAAGAAAAAATATTACCTGAAGATATAGACTATGAGAAAATAAGTGGGATAAGTCTAGAGGGAAGACAGAAATTAAATAAACACAGACCACATTCAATAGGCCAAGCATCTAGAATATCAGGTGTTTCACCTGCTGATATATCAGTATTATTAATATATTTGCAGTTGAAAAAAAGAAAGGATAATGGTTAAATAGTAATAGATGAAAATGTTAAAGTAGTTTAT
The DNA here is from genome assembly GCA_947628835.1 of uncultured Clostridia bacterium. Taxonomy (GTDB): domain Bacteria; phylum Bacillota; class Clostridia; order TANB77; family CAG-508; genus CAG-269. Next base: position 71,534 of record CANRBL010000002.1, read on the forward strand.
ATGTTACAATTCACAGCTAGAAAAACAAGTAACTATATAATGTTTGCTTATAATTAATGTTAGCTGTGAATCATAATATTTATAATTATACAATATAGTTATTCAGCAGCAATATTAAATAATTTTAGGAAGGATTATAGTATGGAAAAAGAGTATTTTTACGAATATATTCAAAAAAATTCAAGAAATTTAAATATAATGTTTAACGTGGAACAAATGGAAAAATTTTTTAAATATATGAATTTACTTATAGATTGGAATGAAAAAATAAACTTGACAGCTATAACAGAACCAAAAGAAATAATTATAAAACATTTTATTGATAGTGTAACAATTTCAAAATATCTTAATAATAATGATAAAATTATAGATATTGGTACAGGTGCAGGATTTCCAGGAATACCGATTAAAATTGTAGATGATACTTTAAATATTACTTTATTAGATTCATTAAATAAGCGAATTAATTTTCTTAATGAAGTATTAAAAAAATTAGAGTTAAATAATATAGTTGCAATACATTCAAGAGTTGAAGATTTTGGAAGAAGTATAAAAAACAAAGAAATGTATGATAAAGCTGTATCTAGGGCTGTAGCTAGGTTAAATGTTTTAGCTGAATATATGTTGCCATTATTAAAAGTTGGTGGACAGTGTATTTGTATGAAGGGACCAGATATTGATGAAGAAGTAGGACAAAGTGAAAAAGCAATTAATATACTTGGTGGAAAAATAAAAGAAGTAGAAAAATTTACATTGCCAAATACTGATATGGGTAGAAGCATTGTAATAATTGAAAAAATTAAAGTTACTCCAAATAAATATCCTAGAAAAGCTGGAATACCATCAAAAGAACCTTTGAGTTAATGTTCCACGTGTAACACAAAAAGTAATATATATGTTATAGCTGGCTTATAAAATAGAAGTAACAACATTTAGTTGCTTGATAATGGCTTTTATATACATTTTTTCCAAAGCATTGAAATATAAGATTTTCACTACATTCCTCGGCTCATTACAAAGCTTAAGAAATTCTAACTTATTTTATGGCACCCTTTCACTCACGCGAACTATTTCCATAAAATTGCGTAGAATTTCTAAAGCTTTTCCAAGTTCTAGACAATTGCGTGCAATTGTCGTAGAAATTGGTTATGCGAAAATTAGATTTTCTTATGGCAAAGCCATATAGAAAATCTTAATTTCGTTTTTTCAATCACATTCGTCATTCCATTCAAATTCTTATATTTCAATGCTTTTAAAACTGTTTTCATATAAAACATTAACTAGTAACAACATTTATTATAATATTTTATAAAATTATTGACATATTAATAATATTTTTATATTATTAATATGTCAAAATTTAATTTATGGAATGTTTTGCTATTTTAATTATTTGGCTAATTTAAATATATATAAATAATATATTAATAGTTTATTAGCATTACAAGTTATTCTGTAAAATAGTTACAATTCAGTAATAAAGGTAAGTTTAAAGGAGGTATTGCTTTGGGAAAGATAGTAGCTGTAGCTAATCAAAAGGGTGGAGTTGGAAAAACAACTACAACAGTTAATTTAAGTACAATTTTAGCTACAAATGGAAAAAAAGTTTTATTAATAGATACAGATCCGCAAGGAAATGCAACAAGTGGTTTAGGCGTAAAGAATGATGTGGAATTTTCTGTATATGATATTTTAGTAGGTGATGTAACAATTGAAGATACAATACAAGAAACATCAATAAAAAATCTTAAAGTTTGTCCTTCAAATATTAGTTTGGCTGGAGCTGAAGTTGAATTAGTTTCAATGATGTCTAGAGAACAAAGATTAAAAGAAAAGTTAGATGTTATTAAAGATAAGTTTGATTTTATTTTGATTGATTGTCCACCATCTTTAGGTCTAATTACTTTAAATGCATTTACTGCTTCTGATAGTGTTTTAATTCCTGTTCAATGTGAGTATTTTGCTTTAGAAGGGTTAGGTCAATTATTGAATACGGTAAATTTAGTAAAAAAACATTTAAACAAAAATTTTGAGGTAGAAGGTGCTTTACTTACTATGTATGACATAAGAACAAATTTGTCAAATCAAGTAGTTAAAGAAGTAAAAAAATTCTTTAATGATAAAGTGTATAAAACAGTAATACCAAGGAATGTAAGACTTAGCGAAGCACCAAGTTATGGTATGCCAATTACGCTTTATGATCCTAAATCTAAAGGTGCAAAAAGTTATGAAAAATTTGCTAAGGAATTTTTAAAGATGAATGAAACAAGGCGTATGAGATAATTTATTATGTAAATAAAGTGATGATTTTATAAAATTAAAGTAGTATAAGGAGGAATCAATATGGCTAAAATGACAGGATTGGGAAAAGGTTTAGATGCTTTATTTGGCAATAATGCAATAGAAGAACAATTACAAGAAAATGACGTGTTGAAAAATTTAAAAGTAATAGAGGTTGAACCTAATAGAGAACAGCCTCGTAAAAATTTTGATCAAGAATCTTTGGAAGAATTAGCTGAGTCAATAAAAATGTATGGCGTTATTCAACCAATAGTTGTTACAAAAATGGAGGGATATTATGGTATAATTGCTGGAGAAAGGAGATGGAGAGCTTCTAAATTAGCAGGTTTAACAGAAATTCCTGCAATTATTAGAGAAAATGATAATAGAAAAAATAAAGAAATTGCTTTGATAGAAAATATCCAAAGAGAAGATTTGAATGTATATGAGAAAGCTTTAGGAATTAGAAACCTTATGGATGAATATGAATTAACTCAAGAGCAGGTTGGAAAAATTATAGGAAAAAGTAGAAGTAGTATTGCAAATACTGTAAGAATATTGAATTTGGATTCTCGAGTATTAGAGCTTGCTAAACAGGGAAAATTGAGTGAAGGTCATTGTAAAGCTTTAATGTCTATTACAAATGCAGATAAACAATATTCTGCTGCTATAAAAATGATAGAAAATGGAGAAACCGTTAGACAAGCAGAAAAAACAGTACAAACAAAAAAGAAAAAACAAGGAGTAGATAAAAAGTATCAGGCTTTATTTAGAGATATAGAAGATTCTTTTCAAGGATTTTTTGGAACTAAGGTTAAATTAGATGCTGGTAAAAAGAAAGGAAAAATTGTGATTGAATATTCTTCAAATGATGAACTTGAAAGAATTCTAGGTTTAATTAAGTAATGAACATATAAATATTGCTTGAATTAAGTGTATATCTGTGCTATAATATAAATAGAAGATGGGAAAATAAAGGGGACTTTTTATTCTTCTACAAAAGTCGACAATCAAATACAAAATATGTGTTATTTTCTCATTTTCTTCCGGAAAGAAAAAATATAGAGAATATATAAAAAGACATATAAATAGTACTTATATGCCTTTTTTTCATTGGCGGAGAGGGTGGGATTCGAACCCACGGTAGGCTATTAACCTACGCCAATTTTCAAGACTGGTGCCATAAACCAACTCGACCACCTCTCCATATCAAATTGACAATATATATATTAACATATGTCTATTAGGATTGTCAATACAAATATTCGAAAAATAATAAAAATTTTTTATTTTTATATTGACAGAATGTAAAAGATAATTTATAATACAAAATGGTAATAATGTTATGGAGATGTACCCAAGTGGTGAAGGGGACTGTTTGCTAAACAGTTAGGTCCTGAAAAGGGCGCGGAGGTTCGAACCCTCTCATCTCCGCCAGAAAAATTAGTTAAGGTTATTTTTTATATAATAGGAAAATTCTCCTAGTACGTAAGTTATGCTGATAATTTCTATTGTACAAAGTAAAATGTCGAATTTTGCGATGAAAAAATATTGCAAAATTCGGCATTTTATGTTATCCTATAAATAGATTATAATCTAA
>CANRBL010000003.1 GCA_947628835.1 uncultured Clostridia bacterium
TCGAAAAATTTGACAAAAAAATAAAGCCTTCATAATACTTACAAAGCTTTTCTACATCATAAAGTGTTTAAAATCCGCTATAAAAATCAAGCAGAGGAAATTGCGTTTAGTGAATTGATTTATATTAAAAAAATCATTATATTTCTAAAAATAAAAAATCATCTATTGTAAAAAAAATAGAAATATATTATAATATTAGTGAATTATAAAAAAGTATTAGTAGAAAAAGAGGTTATATATAATATGGGGTTAATGGATGCAATAAAAGGACAATTTATAGATGTAATCGAATTGGTAGATGATGATGGGCAATCAGTAGTAAGAAAATTTGATAGAAAATATATAAATAATAACGAAATAAAAACTGGTGCTAAAGTAATTGTTAGGCCTAGTCAAGCTGCTGTGTTCTATAAAGGGGGGCAATTTGCAGATATTTTCACGGAAGGAACATATAAGTTATCAACAAATAACTTACCAATTTTATCTACACTAATGGCATTGCCATATTTATTTAATTCTCCTATTAAAGCAGACTTATATTTTATTAGTTTGAAACAGTTTGTTAATAATAAATGGTATACAAAAAATCCTCTAATAATTAGAGATAAAGAATTTAAAGTTGTTAGAATAAAATCATTTGGTACATTTGCATTTAAAATTGATGATATAGAGAAATTTATAAGAGAAGTATTAGGAACTCAAAAAAAATTTTTGCAAGATGATATAAATGATTATTTAAGTTCGTTTTTAGTTGAAGCATTTAGTGTAATACTTGGAGAAATAAATGTTCCTATAATAGATTTAGCAATGCAGTATAATAAACTTTCTAATCTTATACAATTAAAAGCAAATATAAAAGCTAAAGAGATAGGAATAAAATTTAGTAATGTTAATATAGAAAATATTTCATTGCCAGAAAATGTTGAAAAATTAATTGATGAACAATCAGGAATTGGAATGGCGAGTCAAGATATGGAAGGCTTTATTCAATATCAATCAGCTAGAGCAATTAGAGATGCTGCTAAACAACCAGGAGGAGTTGCAGGATTAGGAGCAAGTGTTGCAGTTGGAAAACAAATAGCAAAAACAATGGTAATAGATGGAAAAGAGAATTCTAGTAAGATAAAAGTTCGATGTTTAAAATGTGGAGCTTTAAACGAAGAAAAAGTAAAATTTTGTTCTGAATGTGGAGAGCCATTATTAATAGAAAAGAAAGAAGAAAATAAAAATTTTGAAAATCTAGAGATGGAAAAGGCCACTGATAATGACGTTATATATACAAAATTAAGAGAGTATAAAAAACTATTAGACGAAGGAGCACTAACAGAAGAAGAGTATAATGAAATAAAAAAACAATTATTAAGTTAGGAGTAAAAAATGGATAAATTAGAAGAAATAAAAAAATTAAAGCAATTATTAGACGAAGGAATAATTGATGAAAATGACTTTCAAAGAAAAAAAACTCAAATATTAGGTTTATCCGAAAAAGAAGCAGGTAAAGTTGAAATAAAAAATGAAAATAATGAAAGTAAGACATTGGATGATTATGAAAAAGAATTATTAGAACAATCCAAAATACAATCTGAAGAATTAGAAACAAAATTAGATGATGATTATTATCAGCAAGAAAAAATTAAAGCTAGAGCACAGTTAGATGCACAAGAAGAGATTCGTCAAAAAAGAAAAAAAGAACGAAAAGTAATTGTAGATAAAGGAATAAGCAAAACAAAAAGATTATTAAAATGGATTTTTGCAGGATTTTTATGGATATTTGGTATAAGTGCAATTTGTATAGCAAAGGAAAGTGGAATAGTATATATTCCACTAGGAATTTTAACGATTATTTTAGGATGTATGGCATGTCCAAAAATTACAGATAAAACACAGAAATATCAAGCATATACAATGCATAAAACAATTATTATTTGGATTATTGTTATTATTTGGTGTGTTCTTTGTATGGTTGGTGGAAGTGAAGTGTATACAAAAACAAATGAAGATAATTCGAATAAGGTAAATACTAATAATGAAACTACAATAAAAGAATAAAAATTTTGAGTATTAAAACATATATAATAAACATAGAAAGTAAGTAGCCACAGACAATGTGTGTTAACCAAAATATTCACGAAACACAGCAAGTTATATAGCAGGATAGGTAAAGCAAAGAAAAAGGGTAAAGAAACTATTAATGAATTAGAAGAAATAATACAGTGTTTATTAAATGATAAGTTATAAATTATTAATAAAAACAAAGGAATAAATTATATGCAATCTAAAATTATAGAAAGAATATTAACTGAAAATACAGAAATATTACAAGAAATAATTAATATAGTACAAGATAATGATGTCTTTAATAATATAATGAGTGATGTAAAGGAGCAGTACTTTATTGATGATGCAATTCATGGAGTATCTCATAATGAAAGAGTGGCTTTACTTGCTTGTTACATTGGAATAAAAGAAGATCTTAATAATGAAGAATTAAGGCTTATATTAGAGGCTGCTAAATATCATGATATAGGAAGAGGATTTGAGGGAAATCATGGTCAAGTTAGCACGTTACTAATAGATAGAAATAGAGATTATATTTTTCCAAATTTAAATGATGATGAAATAAATATAATAAAAGCATTGTGCCATGGACATAGTGTGGATGATAAAAAATATGAGGAAATTGCTAGATTATATGGAATTGAAAATTTTGAACAATTTAAAAAATTACTTAATATTGTAAAAGATGCAGATGCATTAGATAGAGTAAGATTACCTAAATTTGGACAACTTGATGAAAAATATTTGAGGACTGAAATATCAAAAGAAATGATTGATTCATCTAAAGAACTATATAGAAAATACAGAGAAATACAACAAGAATTAGAAAACGACAATTCAGGAGAAAATATAGAAATAAGTAACTATGAATTTAATGAAGGATTAAGAAGAGGACTTTTATTTGATGGAGAAAATTATTATTTAATTCGTTCATTAAATAAAGGTGATATTGAAAATTTAAATAATGGAAGTGGAGTAATACCAAAGATTGAAAGTGCGGATGAACATACAATACAAGACGTTATGGCACAAATAAGAATGCAACATAGAAAAACAAGTTTAATTTCTATGTCTGAAGACCCTAGCATTGTACTTACTTATGATAGGACAAAGTTACATATATATGCATTAATAAGATTATCAAAAGATGAAATAAAAAATCATCAGAAAGTATTTTCAGCAGGAGAATACTTATTAGGTGTAATGGATAATAAAATAGAAAATGCTACAAAAAGTGCTCCTGAAAACATAAGAAACATATTAGAAAGAGTTGATAGTGCTAGTTCAATTGATGAAATTGTAAAAATAATTAATGGTGCAGATAGACAAGTTCCGACAAGCTTAATTGAAGCAGAACAACAATATTTAACTACTGAAGAACAATTGGAACAAAGTAAAAAAATAGCAAAATGTAAAGTTTTAAATTATTATGGATTAATGAGAAACATAACTGATGATGAAAAAGGAAAAGCAATAGATATAAGTAGCTTTACACAAATTATGAGAAATGGATATTCATCTTCAGAATGGTTGTATTCGGGAAAAATAGATCAAGAAAAAATTATAAATATTCCACAAATATTAGTAGATAGTTTAGCATTAATAAAACAAGCAGAATTTCAAGGTAAAGACAGAGAAATATTAAAAAGAGTTGAACAGGAAATTTTAAGACTAGCAACATCGAGAAGAGAGTTAAATCAAGATAATTATCAATTAGAATATACTTCACATGAAAATCTGAAAAGTGATTTGACAATAGATAAGTCTTATGAAATTACAAATGGGCAAATAAGTTATAGAGATACAAATATGCAAATGACAGCAATAAGGTCACTTACAGAAATGACTTTAAATAAAAGAAAAATAATAAAATTATTACAAGAAAGATTTCCTAATATAGATATAAATGAATTGTTATCTGATACATATTGCGTAAATCAAGAAATGGTAACAAGGCAAAATAATAGAGGTAGTCAAATTGGTAAAAATATTAGTTTATTAATATCTGATTATGGTTATGATTTTGATGATAAAACTTCAGAACAAATATTACAAAATGTTGAAAGTTTAAGTGATGAACAGCTAGTAAATATTATAGAGCAAGGAGTAAATGCACAAGAAATTAGTGATTTGTTAATAAAAACAAGGCAAAATGATGAAAGAATACAAATAAATAGAAGAAAAAGATTAGAATCAAAATATATTACAGAGGCAATAGTTGAAGGATATAATTGGAAACAAACTGGAAATTCATTAACAAAACAAGAAAAAATAATGGTTGCAAATACATTACTGAAAAGTGTAATATCTAATAATGAACTTTATAAGTTATATGAAGCTATAAATAAAATTCAAATAGGAAGAAATAAATTTACTCAGAATGAAATATTTGCAATTATGATTAACATTGCAATAGATAATAAAATAGGAGATATATCATATAGTGATTTATTAAAAAAAGATAGAAGAGAAATACAACATATCTTATTAGAAAATAAAGAAAATTTACAAACATTAGTGTTACCAGTATCAGTAGATTTGTTAGTAGGTAGAGGAAGCGAAATTAACAAGTTAAAAAAAGAATTTATAGATTTAGGAATAGATAGAAATTTTATTGAAAAAAAAGATATAAAAAATTTATATATGGCAAAACAAATTGTAAATGAATATAATTTTGAAAGAATACTAAATAGTAATGAAAAAAAAGCATTATTGATATCTATATTAGATAATTATCGATTAAACTCAAATAGTTTTGGATATTTAGCAACATTAGTACAAAATATGAAACAGATAGGATTAGATTACCAAGAAATATATGGTATGATTATTAATCTTGGAATAAAAGGAAAAGCATTAGAAGAAAATGGATATGGATATAGTGAATTACTGTTAAATAAATCTAAGTTGTCTCAACAAATATCACAAAGTAAAGATAAAATTCAAACTAAGGTATCTGAATGTGCTATAGATACAGCAGTAGCAAATACTTTAGGTCAGAGAGAGCAAGAACTTTTAAAAAATGAATTAATAGATATAGGAATAGATGACAATTTTATTGAAATTAAAGATATAAGAAATATTTATATTGCAAAACAAATAGTAGAAAAATATAATTTTAGAAATAAAATAACTCAAGATGAAAAAAAAGCATTAATTGTATCTATATTATCTAATAATAAATTAAATGCTAATAAGTATCAGCTTACAACATTAATACAAAATATGGAACAAATAGGATTAAATACATAAGAAATATATGGTATGATTATTAATCTTGGAGTGAATGGAAATGTATTAGATGGAACAGAATATCATTACAGTTATTTACTTGCTAATCCATATGTAGCTAAAACAATAATACAATATAAGGATGCAATTCAAACTAAAATAACAAAAGAAACACTACAAAAGGCAGTAAGAAAAATAAAAAATAGGAAAATAAAAGTACAAGATATTGCTAAATCTACTATTGAGTTGATAACTCAAGGTAGTGGTGGAAGTGAGCTATGTGATTTAGTTCAAGCAGATTATCAAAGATTGCTAGATGAAAAAATAAAGAAAAAAGAAGGAAGTGAGCAAGGTGATACAAACTAAATATACAAACGCATATACAGAAGTATATAAGATATTAAGTTGTTTAAATGAAGAAGAATATTCAAAAATTCCAGAAGAATTAATAGAAGTATTTGAAGAAAATAGAAATTTAGACTACGAATATGAAATAAAGGAAGAACAAGATTTAATGAAACAACCAATGCTAAGAGAAACTAAAGCAATTTTACTTAACATATATAGAGATTACCTTGCGACACCTGAGCAAAGCAAAAAAATAAAAATGTGGTTACAATCAGATAGAGAGTATTTAGAAAAGCAAAAACGAGAAAAATATAATACTAATATTTTTGAAAATAAATTAAATAACAATGAAGATAGTGCAGACAATTTTAATACTAACTTACCTGAAACAATAAAAAAAACATCAATTCTTCAGAAAATTATTAATAAAATAAAAAAGATTTTTAAAATATGAGAGGTATATTTAATGGATAATGAAAATAAAGAATTTACAAGATTGAAAGAATGGCAAAACTTAATGCAAGAATATGATGATTTCTTTTATGCAGATGGTGGAATTTATACAGCTTCATTGATAGATAAAGAACTAAAAATATACAAGCTAGATTTTGATAGAATTAAAATTTTAATTCAAAAACTAAAAGACTTTGAAAAGAAATATGGAGAATTATATAGAGATGAAAAAGAGAATCTCTTAAAAAGAAAAGATATATTGCTAGATTTAAAAACACAAACCAATGGAATAGATGGGATTTATAGAAAGATGAGTAACATGTATGAATTTATAGATGATTAAAAAAAATAATTATCTCCTGCAAAACATAAAAATTTATGTTAAATAAAAAAATAATTATATTATAGAAGAACTTGAAGATATAATTGTTTCTTTTATATTAAATTATTTAGTTTCACAACACAAAGTGAAATAAAATATATAATTTTTCAAAATTATATATTTTATTTCAAAAGAAGTCATACTGACATTTACTAATATATAAAAAGATAAAAAATATTTAATGTAAATAAATATTTAATTAAACATTTTATTTAGATGGCATCATACTAATAACTCTACCAGCCAAATCATTGAAATTCATAGTTTGTAAAATAATCTTTCCAGGTCCAGTAAGTTTAGTTAAAAATAAACCTTCACCGCCAAAGAAAATATTTTTAAAACCTTTAATAGTTTCAATTTCATAAGTGACTTTTTTTTCAAAAGCTACAACATTACCAGTATCAACTAAAATAGTTTCTCCATCTGCAAGTTCTCTAATAACTTCATCTCCATCAATTTCTAGAAATACATTTCCAGAGCCAGTCATTTCTTGTAAAATAAAGCCTTCACCACCAAATAATCCAGTAGAAAGTTTCTTAGTAAAAGCAACTTTTAGAGTAACACTATTTTCTGCGCATAAAAAAGCACCTTTTTGAGCAATAATACCAGAACTATTTGTTAAATCGTAAGGAATTATATTACCAGGAACAGTTGAAGAAAAGGCAATATTTTGATTATCCTTTTCTGCTGTATATGTATTCATAAATAAGGAATCGCCAGAAAACATTCTGCCAATACCTTTCATTAATCCGCCTCTTGTATTTGTTTCCATTTTTATATCTTTACTTCTCCAAGCCATAGCTCCAGATTGAGTATAAATACTGTCATTTTTATTTAAATTAAACTCAACTGCAGGAACTGTACTTCCAACTATTTTAAAATCCATAAAAAAATCCTCCTTTAATTAATATATTAGATTATATTTTAAATGTCGAACAATGTCAAGTGCAGGTAAATTTCTAGAAAAAGTCAGATAAAAACATAATGAATATACAAAAAATTTAGAAAATAAGCAAAAACCCCTTGTCAAAAGTTACAAGTTAATGGTTTTAAAAGGATAAATTTCTAAAAGCATTGAAATATAAGATTTTCATTACATTCCTCGGCTCATTACAAAGCTTAAGAAATTCTAACTTATTTTATGGCACCCTTTCACTCAACGCGAACTATTTCCATAAAATTGCGTAGAATTTCTAAAGCTTTTCCAATCACATTCGTCATTCCATTTAAATTCTTATATTTTTATGCTTTTAAAACTATTTTTATATAAAACCATTAACTTGTAACCAAAATAGTAAAAAAACAATCATATATCTAGAAAAGCATAATATTTTATGATATAATATTAAACGATATTGTAATTACCAATAGTTGTTTAGGAGTGAAAGTAATGAAGAAAAATAAAAAATTTATAACCTTTGTATTTTCTTTATATCAACCAGTAAAATTTTTAACACTAGTTATGGTATTTAGTATGATACTATCGCAAATTTTTGATTTAATAAAGCAATATATAATAAAGGGAATTATAGATTTACCTAGTAATCCAAATTTTCAAATAACAGATTTATATAAAGTTGTTGGATTATTATTAGTTGTTATTATAATAGAATTAATATTTTATTATATTTCTAACATCACTAGGACGATTCACATGGTTAAAAAGCAAACACCATACATATCTGAAAAATTATTTAATAATTTAGATAAAAAAGGATATCCATTTTTTGTAGATAACTTTAGTGGAAAAATATCTTCTTCTATTAATGAAGTAAATAATGAAATAATAGACTTAAATACTAGGATTACAACTGGTTTTATATCTTTATTAACTTCTATGATTAGTAGCTTAATAATTCTGTATACTATAGATTTTAAAATTTTTATAACTGCACTTATTTTATTTGGCGGAATTATAGTTACTAGATTAATATATTTTTCTAAAAGATATTTACCGCTTGTTCAAAAGGCACAAGAAACTAACAGAGAATATAATGGAATATTAAATGATGCAGTTTTAAATTTTACTTCATTAAAAGTATATAGTGCTGTAGAAGATTTTTCTAAAACTTTAAAGACTACAAAAGAAAATGCAAATTTTTATAAAAATAAGGCATCTTCTAGAGAATTCACTTATGGAGCCATTGCTAATGTTATATACATAATTACTTTTGCAGTTTTACTATCATATTCTATTAATTTATTTGAAAATAATTTAATGACATTAGGAAATTTTATATTTTTTATAAATGCTATGATTTCATTAAAATCATCAACAACTAGTTTTACTTGGTCTTACATACGTATTGGAGAAATATTTGTAAAACTCAAAAATTGTTATGAATTATTATATAATGAAACAAATTCAAATGATGATAATAAAAATAGTATAGTAATTAATAATGGAACAATAAAATTTGATGATGTAACTTTCAAATATACTAAAAATTATGTTTTTAAAAACTTTAATTTAGAAGTAAAAGAAAAACAAAAAGTTGGTATCATTGGTGTTAGTGGTAGTGGTAAAACTACATTGGTGAATTTACTTTTTAAATTCTATTCTCCTAAAAATGGTAAAATTTTAATTGATGGAAAAAATATTAATGATTATAGTACTAAATCTCTATATGAAAATTTAACTTATGTACCTCAAGAAACAATACTATTACATTCTACTATATATGAAAATATTAAAATTGCTAAACCAACTGCAAGTTATGAAGAAATTATAAATGCAGCTAAAAAGGCAGAGTTACATAATTTTATTGAAGGCCTTGATGATAAATATAATACTATTGTAGGAGAAAGAGGAATTAAGCTATCCGGTGGGCAACGTCAAAGAATTGCTTTAGCTAGAATTTTTCTAAGAGATTCCAAAATTGTTATATTCGATGAAGCAACAAGTAGTTTAGATAATAATACGGAATTTAAAATTCAACAGAATATTCATAAATATTTTAATAATCAAACGATAATATGTATTGCTCATAGATTATCTACACTTAAAGATATGGATTATATTATTGTTATTGATAATGGTACTATTATTGATACGGGAACTCCGAAGGCAATTATTCCCAAATATGATAAAGTTGATTTTTTAAATTCAGAAAGTGAGGATAAAAATGTGTATTGTTAAGGAAATTGAATATTTTGATGTTTTAGATGAAAATGGTAATAAAACTGGAGAAATAAAAACAAAAGAACAAATAATTAAAGATAGAAATTTTTATAGAATAGTCAATTTATGGATTATAAATCCTAAAACGAAATATATTCTTATTCAAAAAAGATCAAGTACTAAAGATATTGATCCTAATAAATGGGATTTAACTGCTGGTGGTCATGTGGATGCAGGAGAAACTAGTTTAGAAGCAATAATTAGAGAGACTAAAGAGGAATTAGGAATTGATATAAGTAACGATAATATTATAAAAGCTTTCGAGGTAAAACATGATAAAGAAAAAAGAAATTTTGTTGACATTTATCTTTTAGAGAAAGAAGTGGATATTAAAGAAATTGTCTTACAAACTAGCGAGGTATCCGATATAAAATATTTTTCTATTAATAAATTAATGGATGCTCATAATTCTAAAGATCCTAATTTTGTTAATCATTCGTTTTTTCCTGATTTACTAAAATACATTAAAAAAATTTATGACATTTAAAAGAAATAAAAAGGAACAGTAGATTAAAATAAAGAGGGGGAGAATAATGGAAAAAATAATATCAAATAAATATATTCAAAAATTAATAAAATACAAAGAGTACATAATATTGTTAATAATAAGTATTATAATAATGTGGCCATATATGTCTAGCAATTATATAAAAGGTGATGACACAGATATACATTTTTCAAATATATATGCAACATATACACAAATAGTTAAAGGAAGTTTGGGGTTTGACAAAATATTACCAATTGTTGCAAATAACTTAGGATATGGAACAGGAATATTTTATCCAGGATTATCACATATATTTACAGCATATATTACATTTTTGTTAAAAGGAAATATTATATTAGCACTAAAAATAGTACATTGGTTAGTATATTTTATATCAGCAATAATGATGTATAAGTTAGTAAATAGAATATTTAAAAATAAGTATATATCAATGGTGTCAGCAATATTTTATATAACCTTTCCGTATGCAATAACTGATGTATTTAGTAGAGATGCAATAGCAGAATCATTTGTTTTTATGTTTATGCCAATGATAATACTAGGTTTATATGAACTATTTGAAGGAAATAAGCTAAATTTTTACATATGGTTTATAATAGGATATATAGGAATGTTAAACTCGCATTTAGTAATGACAGTATATTTTACAGGATTAGTATTTATATATCTATTTATTAATATAAAAAAAGTGTTCAAAAAAGAAAACTTAAGAGCGCTAATTATTGCATCAATTCTTATTTTAGCTATAACATCACCATTTACAATTTCGATAATAGAGCATAAAATAGCAGGTATTTATCATGTATTTGAAAGTAATGCTATGTCAAATAGAGATACAATGATAGGTTCAACTTTGGGAATAAATCTATTATTTATACAAAAACCTTTAGATGGATTTTCATCAGTAAGTACCTATTTAAATTTATTAGCAGTTGCTATGACAGTACTTGTAATAATAAAAAGAAAATCATTATTCAAAGAAGAAAGAGAAAAAAATATATTTAAATTTTTTATAATATTCACATTAGTTGCATTGTTTTTCATATCAAAGCTATGTCCATGGAAATATTTACCTAAAATGATGATAATGTTACAATTTGCATGGAGATTGGAAGCAATGTTAGTATTAGGATTTAGTGTATTAGCAAGTTTGTTATTAAAAAATATAAATAGTAGAAAAGCTAAAATTATATGTTTAACTATCATATTATGTTTTAATACATTTACGGCATATAATGCATACAATTATGAAAAAATATCAGAGAGAAACATTGATGAAATAAATATGTCATATTGGGGAATGGGATATGAAAAAGAATATTTACCTGAAAAGTCAATGGATTATACAGAATATATATTAGACAGAAGTCAAGATATAATTATAGAAGATGGAATAGGCAGTATAAAAATGATATCAAATGATATACCTAAACTTGAAGCAGAAGTTAACTGTACAACAGAAATAACAATAGAATTGCCACGAATATATTATTTAGGTTATACAGCTAAATTTATAAATGAAAATAATGAAGAAACTAAATTAGATTTATATATGAATGACAAAGGTCTTATAGAAACAAAAATTGATTCAAATGGAACTATTTATTTAGAATATACGGGAACTATAGCAAATAATATAGCAAATGTAATTAGTATAATTACTGTTTTAGGAATAGTAGCATATTTGGTATGTAGATATTTTAAAAAAAGAAGAATAAAATTATTAGCAGGAAAGTAAAATCTTGTATTAATTACAAAAAAATGGAAAAAATAATATTAAAGCTTCTAAAGGAGGCGATAATATTGTTTTTTATTTTTTTGGTTATAATAATTCTAATTACAGTATTTATCTGTAATATAAAGATAGAAATAGGATTTGAAAACATAAAATTTAATACATTAAATGATAATGGAAAATATTTAAATAAAGATTATTCTATATGGATAGCAATATATTTAGGAGATAAAATACAATTAATAAAAAATGTTATAGATATACAAAATATGAAATTCAAAGATAAATTAAAAAATTTTGATATAGAATCTGTTAAGAATAAAAAAATACAATTAAAAGAAATAGGTAAAACCATTAAAAATTTTAATTTTAAAATTAGAAAACTTAATTTAAAAGTAGAAGTAGGAACTGAAAATGCATTTTTTACATCAATTATGGTAGCTATTATATCAAGTATAATAGCAATAATAGTTGAAAATCGTATATATCAGGCAGAGAAAAAACAATATGTAATAAAGCCTGTTTATATAAACAAAAATTTATTAAATATTGAGATAGACTGTATATTTAATATAAAATTGATACATATTATTTATATAATATATATCTTAAATAAGAAAGGGAGAGATAAAAATGTCAGAACATCCAATAGAAGGTCTTATGGTTACAGCTATGAATAGCATACAAGATATGATTGATGTAAATACTATAATAGGTGAACCGATAGAAACGTCTAATAATATTGTTATAATTCCAATATCAAAAGTATCTTTTGGTTTTGCAGCAGGAGGAAGTGAATTTAAAGGAGAAACTATTGATGAATACACAAAAAAAGATAAAGAGGAGGCAATCCAGTATAGATTGCCATTTGGAGGAGGAAGTGGAGCAGGTGTAACCATAAATCCGATAGCGTTTTTAATAGTACAGTCTAATAATGTAAAATTATTGCCTGTAAATCATGCATCATCAATAGACAAATTATTAGATTATATTCCAGAATTATTAGAAAAAACAAATAATATGATGAACAAATGCATGCAAAATAAAAAAGATGAAACTCAAAAAATAATAAAAGAAATGCAAAAAGAAAATAGAAAAAATGATATGAAAAGTAAAAAAAATAAGAAAGAGGAAGCATCTGAACAATCTCAGATGGAGAAAAACGAAACTTTAAAACCAAATGATGAAAATAAAGAAGTTCAATATAATGATGTAAATATACAGGTTGAAAATGAATATTATGAAGATGAATAAAAGTTTTGATAATAGAAAGTAATTTGCTAGTATATATTAAGTGTGTTATCATGAAAGAAGAAATAAAAATAATATAATTTTAATCAAGGCTGTACAGTAACAATGTAAATAAAAAATTTTAATTTTAATGAAAAAGAATCAATTGGTGTCAAGGAATTTCAGAAAAATACTTGACGAATGAATAAAAGTAGTATAATATAATGAAAAATAAGGAAAAATAAAAACTAATAATCAATAGAAGAAAGAGGGAGGAAAAAACAAAAGATGAAGAAACTAAATGCTGAAAGCCTTGAGGCTGTACACACACACACACACACAGATATATTATATTTATTAAATGAAAAAAATTTAAATAAAAAATATAGCAGGAGTAAAACTGTGTCAATTTTTGATACAAGTTAATACTTCTGCTTTTTGTATTATAAATTTGTAGCTAGAGATAATTGCAAAGTCATAATGTGATTAAAAATCAAGAAATCAATAAAAAAGAATGGAGGAAAGAAAAATGGAAGAGAAGAAAAAAATAAATGGTATAACGTTGATAGCATTAGTAATAACAATAATAGTGTTATTAATTTTAGCAGGAGTAACAATAGCGACGTTAGGAGGAGACAATGGAATAATAGCAAGAGCTAAGACAGCGCAAGAAAAGAATGCATACAAAAAAGCTGAGGAAGAAGTAAAAATAGTGTTGAATGCATATCAAACAGAAAAATATCAAAAAGAAGAAACAACATTAGGAGAATATTTAGAAATAGCAAAAAATAATAATGAAATAGATGAGTATAGTACAGACGAAACTAAAGAAGGAATATATATAATAGAAAGAGATGGGTATCAATTTGAAATAAATGAAAAAAATCTTGAAATAGAATCAAGTACAGGAGATGAAACAATAGGTAAACAAGAAGGTGCAAACCCAGGTGTAGCTAAAGGAATTCTAAAAAGGGTGGATTTAGGAACTAATAGTTTGGGTAGTGGAAATGTTACATCAACCACATTTAGTGCGAAAGATATACCAAACTATTCACAGTTAACAAAAGATAATTTCGTTGCTTATTTATCTCAGCAGACCAGTTCAGTATCAACAGCAACTACGAGTTATTGTTGGACTGCTTTTAATGGATGTTCTGTTTCAAACTATGATAGTTCAACAGGTGTTGTTTCTGTTTATGTGAATAGAGGGTTAGATAAAAATGCAGAGCTCATTAAGTCAAGTGTATCATGCTTGTGTTATTATATTGGTGATGAATAAAAAATGGCAAATTTTAGTTGCAAGTTAATGGAATATAATCTAAAAAACGTTGAAATATAAGAATTTGAATGTAATGAAAACCTTATATTTCAATGTTTTTTGAATTTGTTTTTGAAAACCTTTATTTAGTACAAATTTAAATAAAAAAATTTAAAATCACTTGATTTTTCTAGTAATATATAGTAAAATATAGCATGTAATACAAAATGTTTTCATTTTGTAGAAATACCTAAAATTTGAATAGGTATTTTACCTTATACTTAGCCAAAAGATTGCACCTATTCTTTTAGCTCAGTTTAAGGAGAAAAATAAAAATAGGAGGTGTAGATATGACAAAAGAAAGAAAACAAGAGATTATTGCAACATATAAAAGAGAGGAAAATGATACAGGTTCACCAGAGGTACAAATAGCCTTATTAACAGAAAGAATAAATGAATTAACAGAACACTTAAAAATTCACAAGAAAGATAATCATTCAAGAAGAGGACTATTAAAAATGGTAGGAAAAAGAAGAAACCTATTAAATTACTTAGCAAAGAAAGACTTACAAAGATATTTAGGAATAATCGAAAAATTAGGATTAAGAAAATAAACAACTAAGGACGTTTGGAAATCTTCAAACGTCCTTTATTAAAAATAAAAATGCATTAGAAAACATATTAGTGCAAATAATAAATTAAAAATAAGGATATAAGCTTAAAATTAGAAGTAGCTTGTACAATGTATTAAAGAAATAATATATTGTAGAGGTTACAATCTAATAAATAAGCTTATAAAAAATTATATAATTAATATGATAAAAACATATTTTTGAGAAATGTAATAAAATATAGGTGCAAGTTTAATTTAAAGGAGTGTATAAAAATGTTTAAAACATATGAAACAGAATTATCAGGAAGAAAGTTAATTTTTGAAACTGGAAAAATGGCAGAACTAGCAAATGGAAGTGTATTAGTAAGATTTGGAGATACAGTAGTAATGGTAAATGTTACTGCATCAAAAGAACCAAAAGAAGGAATAGACTTTTTCCCTTTATCAGTAGATTATGAAGAAAAATTATATTCAGTAGGAAAAATACCAGGTTCATTTCAAAAAAGAGAAGGAAAACCAAGTGATAAAGCAATATTAACATCAAGAGCAATAGATAGACCATTAAGACCATTATTTCCAAAGGATTTTAGAA
This sequence comes from uncultured Clostridia bacterium, assembly GCA_947628835.1. Taxonomy (GTDB): domain Bacteria; phylum Bacillota; class Clostridia; order TANB77; family CAG-508; genus CAG-269. Next base: position 15,593 of record CANRBL010000003.1, read on the forward strand.
ATGATGTAGTAGTTGTTGCTACAGTATTATGTGTAGACCAAGACAATTCTCCAGAAGTAGCAGCAATGATAGGTGCTTCATGTGCATTATCAATATCAGACATACCATTTGGAGGACCAACAGCAGCAGTTAATGTAGGAATAGTAAATGGAGAAATAATAATAAATCCAACAGAAAGTCAAAGAGAACAAAGTGATTTAACATTAACAGTAGCGGGTACGGAAGAAAAAATAGCAATGATAGAAGCGGGAGCAAATGAAATACCTGATGATTTAATGTTAGAAGCTATAAAAAAAGGACATGAAGAAATAAAAAAAATGTGTCAATTTATACAAAAAATAAAAGAAGAAATAGGAAAGCCAAAATTTGAATATAAATCATTTGCAGTAGATGAAGAAATATATAATTTTGTTAAAGATAATTTTGAAAATGAAATGAAAATAGCAGTACAGGAAGTTGATAAAACAATAAGAGATAATAATGTTGAAGAATTAACAGACAAAATATGTAATAATTATGTAGAAAAATATGGAGAAGAACTTGCAGAAACAAATAAACAAAATATAGGAGAAGCAATATACAAGTTAGAAAAAAAATGCGTAAGAGATATGATATTTTACGAGCATAAAAGAGTAGATGGTAGAAAATTAGATGAAATAAGACCACTTTCATGTGAGGTGGGATTATTACCACGAACACATGGTAGTGCATTATTTACAAGAGGGCAAACACAAGTATTATCAATTGCAACATTAGGAATGGTAAGTGAGGAACAAGTATTAGATGGAATAGACACAGAAGTAGCCAAAAGATATATGCATCAATATAATTTCCCTTCATATAGTGTAGGAGAAGCACGACCATCAAGAGGACCAGGAAGAAGAGAAATAGGACATGGAGCATTGGCAGAAAAAGCATTAGCACCAGTAATACCATCAAAAGAAGAATTTCCATATGCAATAAGAGTAGTATCAGAAGTGTTATCTTCAAATGGTTCAACATCACAAGCAAGCATATGTGGAAGTACATTGGCACTAATGGATGCAGGTGTACCAATAAAAGCACCAGTAGCAGGAATATCAACAGGACTTGTTACAAATCCAGAAAATCCAGACGATTATGTAATGTTAACAGATATACAAGGATTAGAAGATTTCTTTGGAGATATGGATTTTAAAGTTGGAGGAACAGAAAAAGGAATTACAGCAATACAAGTAGATATCAAAGTTGATGGTTTATCATATAAAGTTATAGAAGAAGCATTTGCTAGAACAAGAGAGGCAAGACATTATATTTTAAATGAAATAATGTTAAAGCAAATTGATAAACCAAGAAATGAAATATCAAAATATGCTCCAAGAATTGTAAATACAAAAATAAAAGTAGAAAAAATAAAAGATGTAATAGGAAAAGGCGGAGAAACAATAAATAAAATAATAGAACAAACAGGAGTAAAAATAGATATAGAAGAAGATGGACAAGTATTTATATATTCAGCAGATAATCAAAAGGCACAAGAAGCTCTAGACATAATTGAAGATATAGTAAGAGATGTAGAAGTTGGTGGAATATATTTAGGTACAGTTGTTAGAATAATGCCATTTGGAGCTTTTGTAGATTTAGGTGTTGCTGGAAAAGAAGGTTTATTGCACATTTCCAGAATTTCAAAAGAAAGAATTAAACATGTAGAAGATGTATTAAGTGTAGGAGATAGAGTAACAGTAAAAGTGTACGAAATAGATGAACAAGGAAAAATTAATTTAACAATGAAAGATTTAAATGAAGAAAAAAAGGAAAGGTGTGAGTAGAATGTTAGATAAAAAATATAATGCATTAGAAAAAGAAGAAAAATGGTTAAATTATTGGAAAGACAATAAAATTTATGAATTTAAAAGAAATGGAAAAGAAATATATTCAATAGATACTCCACCACCAACAGTAAATGGTAAAATTCATATTGGTCATATTTTTTCATATACGCAAACAGAAATGTTAGCAAGATATAAGAGATTAAGAGGATATAATATATTTTATCCATTTGGATTTGATGATAATGGATTACCTAGTGAAAGACTTGTAGAAAAAGAACAAGGAAAAAGAGCTCATGAAATAGGAAGAGAAAAATTCTCAGAACTATGTTATGAAACTACTAATAAATACGAAGCAGATTTTCAAGAATTATTTAGTAAAATGGGTGTAAGTACAGATTGGAGTATTCATTATAAAACGGTTGCACCATCAACAATAAAAATTAGTCAAAAGTCATTTTTAGATTTAATTGAAAAAGGACATTGTTATCATAAAGAAAGTCCAGCTTTATGGTGTAATGAGTGTTTAACTTCAATTGCACAAGCTGAGTTAGAAACAAAAACAATTAAAACAACATTTAATTATATAAATTTCAAAACTATAGAAGACAATGAAGAATTTACAATTGCAACAACAAGACCAGAACTTTTACCTGCTATTGTTTGCGTATTTGTTAATCCAGAAGATGAAAAACATAAGCATTTAATTGGTAAAACTGCACATATTCCTGTAATTGATGTAGAAGTTCCAATAATGGCTGATGAAAAAGTTGCTATTGACAAGGGTACAGGTGTAGTTATGTGTTGTACTTTTGGAGATCAAACTGATATTGAATGGTGGAAAAAATATAAATTACCATTGAAATATATATTCACAGATAATGGAAAAATAATAGATGAAGTACCAAAATATGGTGGTTTAAAAATAAAAGAAGCTAGAAAGAAAATAATAGAAGATTTACAAGCTGGTGGATATGTAGTTAAAGTTGAAGAATTAGAACATGAAGTTCAAACACACGAAAGATGTGGAAAAGAAGTTGAATATGCAGTTATGAAACAGTGGTTTATAGACATTATGAATCATAAAGAAGATTTCTTGAAAATTGGTAATGAAATAAAATGGCATCCTGCACATATGCACTCAAGATATGATGAGTGGGTAAATAATATTGCGTGGGATTGGTGCATTTCAAGACAAAGATATTTTGGAGTTCCTTTTCCAGTTTGGTATTGTAAAGATTGTGGAGAACCTGTATTTGCTAGAAAAGAAGATTTGCCAATAAATCCATTAGTAGATAAACCAAAGACTGAGAAATGTTCAAAATGTGGTTGCAGAGAATTTGAAGCTGATACAGATATAATGGATACTTGGGCCACATCATCAGTTACACCACTTATAAATATGAGATATGGTGAAAAAGAAAACTTTGAAGATATTTTAAAACCTATGAGTTTAAGAACAAATGCAAGTGAAATAATTAGAACTTGGGATTTTTATACAATAGTTAAGAGTTTCTATCATTTTGGACAAAGACCTTGGGATAATGTTATGATTTCAGGTTTTGTTATGGCAAATAAAGGAGAAAAAATTAGCAAAAGTAAAGGAAATAGCAAACATGAACCAATGGATTTAATAAAACAATATTCAGCAGATGTTCTTAGATATTGGGCAGGAACTGGAAGATTAGGAACAGATATTGTATTTAGTGAGGAAACATTGCTTCGTGGAAAGAAATTAATAAATAAAATATGGAATGTATCTAAATTTATTGAAATGCATTTATCAGATTACGAAGATAAAGAGTTTGAAGATTTTGAATTTATTGATAAATGGATTTTAGGACGTTTTCAAGAAATGGAAAAGCAGTTTATTAATTATTTAGATGAGTATGAAGTGGGATTAGCATTAAATATTTTAGAAAAATTCTTTTGGGAATTTTGTGATAATTACATAGAAATAGTAAAACATAGATTATATAGACCAGAAGAATTTGGAGATATACCAAGATATAGTGGCCAAAAGACAGTTTATACGTTATTGTATAAATTATTGCAAGATTTTAGTATATATTTTCCATTTATAACAGAAGAAATATTCCAAGAATTATATCATAATAATTCTTCTATTCATCTTACAAAAATTGAACAATTAACTTATGATTTTAATAAAGAAATTGAATTAGGTAATCAAATAATTGAAATTATAAGTCAATCAAGAGGAGCAAAAACGAATAATAATGTTTCATTAAAGACACCTATAAAAAATTTATCAATAGGAGTTAATAAAGAACTAAAAGAAGCTATTGACAAATCAATAAAGGATTTTAAAGCAACTTTGTTTATACAAAATTTAGAATGCAAAATTATTGATAAGGATTATGAAGTATATAATATTGAGTTAGATTTAGAAGAATAAAAGATAAAGTTATTAAATATTTAGAATGAATAAAAAATGAGACATACATTTTAAAGTTAATCCTTTCAAAATGTAAAAAATAAAAAATACCTAAAGAAAAAAGTAAAGAGGAAAAAGCGAAGCTAGAAAAATATCAGTAAATGTTAAAAAATATCGAAAAAACTTTAGGTTATAAAATATATAAGTGAATTATATTATTGTAAATAAAGCCAAAGTTTAACTTTGGCTTTATTTATATCATAATAGGGTAAGAAAGGATGTTTAAGTAATGGAATTAAAATTATCAAATAAAAAAGAAAAAAAATATATAAATAAAAATGATTTTAATAAAATGAAGATGTTAAGTAAGCAAATGAAAGATTTACTAAAAAGAGGAGAAAATAAACAGGCAATACGAATATGTGAAGAATTTGAAAAAGAAAATCCTAAAATAAATATATATGAAAATGAATATATAGTAAGTCAATTAATGTCAGCATATAATAGGCAGGCTAAAAAAGAAAAGTTAAATAAAAATATTTTATGTTTAAAAGCAATAGAAGTAGGAAATAGGTTTAAAGGAATAGCTGAGACAGTAGCAAGTCAAAAAATGATGGCATTAAACGAATTAGAAAGATACGAAGAAATAGAGCAAGAAGCAGAAAAATGGAAAGATGAGAAAGGAAAAATAAAAGATGAGTTTATAGCAAGTCAGTTATTAATAGCATTAAATAAACAAGGAAAGTATGAAGAAGTAAAAAGAAAAGTAGAAAATTGGAGAGAAAATGGAAAAATAATAGATGAATTTATAGAAAGTCATTTATTAGTAGCTTTAAATGGACAAGGAAAGTATGAAAAGGTAATAAAAGAGGTAGAAAGTTGGAAAAATGAGAATAGAAAAATAACAGATGAATTTATGGAAAGTCAATTGTTAGTGGCATTAAATAAACAAGGTAAATATGAAGAAGTAGAAAAAGAAGTAGAAAATTGGAGAGATGAGAAAGGAAAAATAATAGATGAATTTATAATGAGCCAGTTGTTAGTAGCATTAAATGGACAAGGAAAATATGAAGAAGTAGAAAAAAAAGTAGAAATTTTGAGAGATGAGAATGGAAAAATAAAAGATGAAAGTATAACAAGTCAATTGTTAGTAGCATTAAATGGACAAGGGAAGTATGAAAAAGTAGAAAAAGAAGTTAAAAATTTGATAGATGAGAATGGAAAAATAATAGATGAAGTTATAGCAAGTCAGTGGTTAGTAGCATTAAATGGACAAGAAAAATATGAAGAAGTAGAAAAAGAAGTAGAAAATTGGAGAAAAGCAGATGGAAAAATAACAAATGAGTTTATAGCAAATCAGTTGTTAGTAGCGTTAAATGGACAAGGAAAATATGAAAAAGTAGAAAAAGAAGTAGAAAATTGGAGAGAGGAGAATGGAAAAATAAAAAGTTCATTTATAGCAAGTCAATTGTTAGTGGCATTAAATAAACAAGGAAAGTATGGACAAGCAATAAAAGAAACGGAAAAATGGAGAGATGAAAATGGAAAAATAACAAAAGAAAGTATAGAAAGTCAATTGATAGTAACATTAAATAAAAAAGGAAAATATGAAAATGTAAGAGAAATAATATATAAAATAAGAGCAAAAGTATTAGAAAATAAACTAACACAAGAAGATATAAAAAAATTAGAAAGCAAAAAAGAACAAATAGGAGAATATGAATATGGAATAATATTAATAGAAATAGAGATGAGAAATAGAAGAAAGGAAAATGCAGAAAAAATAGTAAAGGAAATGTTAAAAAGGGAAAGTAGAAATGAGAAAGAAATAAAAGAATTGAAAAAAGTAAGAGAAGAAATAAAAAAGAAGAAGAGTATATTTAATATAGGAATGTATGACGATATATTAGGAATAGATGTAGAAAAAGGAAGAGAATACATAGAAAAAATGAAAAAAGAAGAAATAGAACAAAAGCAAGGGGAAATAAGGAGAGAAAAAGAGAATGATAAAAGAAAGAAAACATAAGCAAAGAAAGAAGAGAGGGTATTAAAGAAAAAAATAATAGACAAGATATTATAGTAGATGATAGCAAAGAAGTTAAAAAAGAAAACAAAGAGATAAAACAAAAAGAAAAAATAAAAAGTCAAGAAAAAACAAAGAAAAAACGAAAAGAATTAAAAGAAAATAAAAAGAAACATATAGGAAAATTAGAAGAAATAAAGGAAAAAATAGAAGTTAAGGTAGCAATACATAATATAAAAAGATACATAGAAAGAAGAAAAGAGGAGCAAATAAAGCAAGAAAAAAAAGTAAATGAAATTATAGAAGAAAATAAAGAAAAAGAAGAAAAAAATAAAATAAAAGACCAAAAACAATCAAATAAAGAAATACAAGAGCAAGCAAAAGAACTGTTAAAGAAAGTAATATTAGACAAATATAAAGAAATATCTAAATATATAGAAATATCTAACAGTAAAGAAAAAAGTAAAAATAAAGAAATAATAAATAGAATTGACCAAATGGAAGAAATATTAGAAAGAAAAGAAGTCGGAGGAAAACAAATAATACAAATAGTATCATATTTAATAGCAGAAGGAAAAAAGGAAGAAATAGAAAAAATATATCCAGAAGAAACAGAGATGGTAGACCAATTAACAAGAATCACAAATTGTAAAATGGTAATAAATAAACAAGAGTTAAGAGAAAAAATATCTGCAATAAAAGAAAAATATAAAGATGATGAGCAAATGCAAGAAACGATAGAAAAATTAATAGAAAATGCTAAAAGAATAAGAAAAGAGCAAATTGAGGAAAGTGTTAAATTTAACAATAAAAGAAAAGTTAAAGAAATAAGAAAAAATAAGATACAAGAAAAAACAATAACAAAGATTAATAGAGAAAGATAGAGGAACAACAATGTAGAATTACAAAAAAGAAGGAGAAAATATGTCTTAGAAAGGTAGGATAGTAAAAATGGAATTAAAATTATCAAATAAACAAGAAAAAAAATATATAAATAAAAATTACTTTAATAAAATAAAGATGTTAAGTAAGCAAATGAAAGAGTTACTAAAAAGAGGAAAAAATAGACAGGCAATACGAATATGTGAAGAATTTGAAAAAGAAAATCCTAAAATAAATATATATGAAAATGAATATATAGTAAGTCAATTAATGTCAGCATATAATAGGCAGGCTAAAAAAGAAAAGTTAAATAAAAATATTTTATGTTTAAAAGCAATAGAAGTAGGAAATAGGTTTAAAGGAATAGCTGAGACAGTAGCAAGTCAAAAAATGATGGCATTAAACGAATTAGAAAGATACGAAGAAATAGAGCAAGAAGCAGAAAAATGGAAAGATGAGAAAGGAAAAATAATAGGAAAATTTATAGCAAGTCAGTTTTTAGTAGCATTAAATAAACAAGGAAAATATGGAGAGATGATAGAAGAAACAGAAGAATTGATGGGTAGAGAAGGAAAAATAATAGATGAATTTATAGAAAGTCAAAGATTAGTAGCATTAAATGGATTAAAAAGATATGAAGAAGTGATAAAAGAAACAGAAGAATGGAAAAATAGAGAAGGAAAAATAACAGTAGAAAGTATAGCAAGCCAGAGGCTAGTAGCATTAAATAAACAAGAAAAATATGAAGAAGTGGAAAAAGAAGTAGAAAATTGGAGAGATGAGAAAGGAAAAATAACGAGTGCAACTATAGTAAGTCAGTGGTTGGTAGCATTAAATGGATTAAAAAGATATGAAGAAATGATAGAAGAAACAGAAGAATGGCGAGATAAAGAAGGAAAAATAATAAATGATTTTATAGAAAGTCAGTTATTAGTAGCATTAAATGGATTAAAAAGATATGAAGAAGTAAAAGAAGAAACAGAAGAATGGCAAGATAGAGAAGGAAAAATAACAAATGAATTTATAGGAATTCAAAGATTAGTAGCATTAAATGGATTAAAAAGATATGAAGAAGTAATAGAAGAAACAGAAAAATGGAAAAATAGTGAAGAAAAGATAACGATAGAAAGTATAGCAAGCCAGAGGCTAGTAGCATTAAATAAACAAGAAAAATATGAAGAAGTAGAAAAAGAAATAGAAAATTGGAGAGATGAGAAAGGAAAAATAACGAGTGCAACTATAGAAAGTCAGTGGTTGGTAGCATTAAATGGATTAAAAAGGTATAAAGAAGTAATAGAAGAAACTAAAGAATGGAGAAATAGAGAGGGAAAAATAACAGATAAATTTATAGAAAGCCAGTTGAAAGTAGCATTAAATGGACAAGAAGAGTGTAAAAAATCAGAAAAAGAAGGATTTGGAGTAGAGGCAGAAAAGGCAAAACAAAAAAGAAAGATATTAGAGAGAAAATTAAAAAGTCAAGAAAAACCAGAGAAAAAACAAAAAGATTTAGAAGAATTAAAAAAGAAAAATATAAGAAAATTAGAAGAAAAAATAGAAATTAAAGTAGCAATAAATAATATAAAAAGATACATAGAAAGAAGAAAAGAGGAGCAAATAAAGCAAGAAAAAAATGAAAATGTTATAGAAGAAAATAAAGAAAAAGAAGAAAAAAATAAAACAAAAGAGAAAAGAGTAGAAAATAAAGTAAAATACCAAAAACAATCAAATAAAGAAATACAAGAGCAAGCAAAAGAAATGTTAAAAAAAGTAATAGTAGACAAACAAATATTTAACAGTAAAGAAATAAGTAAAAATAAAGAAATATTAAATAGAATTGACCAAATGGAAGAAATATTAGAAAGAAAAGAAGTCGGAGGAAAACAAATAATACAAATAGTATCATATTTAATAGCAGAAGGAAAAAAGGAAGAAATAGAAAAAATATATCCAGAAGAAACAGAGATGGTAGACCAATTAACAAGAATCACAAATTGTAAAATGGTAATAAATAAACAAGAGTTAAGAGAAAAAATATCTGCAATAAAAGAAAAATATAAAGATGATGAGCAAATGCAAGAAACGATAGAAAAATTAATAGAAAATGCTAAAAAAATAAGAAAAGAGCAAATTGAGAAAAAAACGATATACAAAAATGAAAAGGAGATAAAAGGAATAGTTTCAAAAGGATTAAAACAAGAACCAGCAAAAATAAAATCAGTAATAAGAAAAGAAGCAGGCAGATAAAGAACAAATATCTTAAATAGCGGAATTAATATTTAAAAAGCAAACAATTGCTATAAATATTAATTCCGTTTTTTGTCGAACTTTTCTTAGTATTCGACAAAAGTTCTATAGTTTTGCTATTGGAAAAAATTACCAATTAATATATAATTATTAACAATAAAGGTTTGAAAATTAAGTAAAAAAAATGGACAAGCCAAAATAAAAATAAAGGAGGACAAGTATTGGAAAGCGAGTTTATACAAGAAAGCAAGCTTCTAATTTTCAGAATTACAGAAGAAATTGATGAATGTAGTGTACAAAAAATAAGGAGGAAAGCAGATTATGAAATTGAAAGATATATGCCTAAAAAAGTTATATTTGATTTTAATCGTGTTACTTTCATGGATAGTGCAGGAATAGGATTAGTAATTGGTAGGTATAAAATTGTTAATATGATAGGTGGTAAAGTCGAAATGGCAAATTTAAACAAAAGTGTAGAGAAAATTTTTGAAATGTGTGGAGTATTAAAATTGATACCAATAACCAAATTAGAAGAAGCGGTGTAAAAAAATTAAGATAAAAGTATTAAATTCATCTGTATTGTGAGTAAAGCGAGAAATGAATGAATTTTAATGTGGAAGGAAGAAATAAAAATGTTTGATAATGAAATGAAATTAGAATTTTTAAGTAAATCAAATAATGAAGCATTTGCAAGAATTACAGTAGCTGCATTTGCTTCACAATTAGACCCAACTATAGAAGAACTTGCAGACATAAAAACAGCTGTATCAGAAGCTGTTACAAATGCTATTATACATGGATACGAAGACAAAACAGGAGTGGTAAAAATAGTATGTAAAATTAAAGAAAATGAATTAGAAATACAAATCTCAGATAATGGAAAGGGAATAGAAAATGTAGAAATGGCAAAACAGCCATTATATACTACAAGACCAAACTTAGAGAGGTCAGGAATGGGATTTACAATAATGGAAAGTTTTATGGATAGCATAGAAATTGAATCTATATTAGGTATTGGAACAAAAATAACAATGAGAAAAACAATAAAAAAGATGGAAGAAAATTTAGAAGAAGATGATTTTGCTAATTCCTTAAGGGGGTAGTAAGTTGGATGAAAAAGATATAAAAAGTATAAGAGAAGCTCAAAAAGGTAATAAAGAAGAATTAGGAATTTTAATCGAAAAAAATAATGGGTTAATATGGAGTATAGTAAAAAGATTTATGGGGAGAGGTTACGAAAAAGAAGATTTATATCAAATAGGCTGTATGGGATTTATAAAATCAATAAAAAAATTTAATACCGATTATGATGTAAAATTATCAACGTATGCAGTACCATACATATTAGGAGAAATAAAAAGATTTATAAGAGATGATGGGCCGATAAAAGTTAGTAGAAGTTTAAAAGAGTTGAATGCAAAAATAGTAGAAACCCAGAGACAATATCTAAACAGAACAGGAAAAGAAATGTCATTAAAATTATTATCAGAAACATTAAAAATATCTAGGGAAGATATAACAATGGCAATGGATTCAGCAAAACCTGTAGATTCAATAGAAGAATCTACATATAGAGATAATAAAACTGATAGTACGGTTAGCATATTAGATAAAATTTCTACGGGAAAAGATGAAGCAACTCTAATATCAAATAAATTAACAATAAAAAAGCTAATAGAAGGATTACAAAGTAAAGAAAAAGAAGTGATATTGCTTAGATTTTATAAGGAAAAAACACAAATGCAAGTGGCGAAGATACTAGGAATAACACAAGTTCAAGTTTCAAGAATAGAAAGAAAAGTATTAGAAAGCATGAAAATAAAACTAATATCGTAGAAGGTTAACATTTAACCATATAAGATAGTTACTGATTAGTAACAAAAAATAAAAGAGGTGATAAAGTGAAAAAAATTTGCATTTACTTTATAGCATTTATTTTCATTTGCTTTATATTACCAGCCATATTAACAATAAATCAAGAAAAAAAAGAAGTAATGGCAACAATTTCAGAAAATAGCCAGAAAGATAATGAAGAAGATACTAGAGAAGAAACTCAGGAAAATACAAATATGAAAGAAACAAACAATGAACAGATAGCAGATATAACATATAATTATACGCAATATGGAACAATTAAAGTATTACATACACAAACACAAGAAATTGAAGAGATGAAATTAGATGAATATTTGTATGGTGTAGTATCAGCAGAAATGCCAGCAGATTATGAAATAGAAGCATTAAAAGCTCAAGCAGTTGTTGCGAGAACATATACTATTTATCAAATAATGAATAGTAAGGGAAAACATGGAGAGGCAAGCATATGTGATAATTCAACATGTTGTCAAGCGTGGATTTCAAAAGAGGACAGATTAGCAAGATGGGAAGATAGTAAAAAAGAAAGTAATTGGAATAAAATTGTGAATGCTGTAAATCAAACAGCAGGCCAAATTATCACATATAATGGAGCTCCTATTGACGCTTTTTTTCACTCAAATAGTGGAGGAATAACAGAAACGGCAACAAATGTATGGGGAGGAACTAATTTTCCATATTTGCAAAGCGTTGAAACATCAGGAGAAGACGCATATTCTCAATATGCGTCGCAGGTTGAATTAACTAAAGATGAATTATTGAATAAATTAAAAGAAAGCTATCCTAATATACAAATAGATTTTAATAACAATTCTGATATACAAATTACAGAATATACAGAAAGTAAGAGAGTAAGAACAGTAAAGTTTGGAAATATTCAAATTGCAGGAACTAAAGTTAGGTCGATTTTTGGATTAAAATCAACAAATTTTAATATTACAAGAAATGGAGATAATTTTATTTTTTCAGTAATTGGATATGGACATGGTGTTGGAATGAGTCAAACTGGTGCTGATACATTGGCAAAACAAGGTCAAAAATATGAGGATATAATTAAACATTACTATACAGGAGTTGAAATAAGTGAAATAAATTATGTATAAATCCCTAAAATATGGAAATACTTGTATTATAAAAGTTAAAGGAGGAAGTTATGGGAAGGGATTCAACACAAAAAAACAATATAACAAGTAATAAAACACTTTATATAGTAGGAGGTATTTTATTAGTAATAATTGCTGTTTTGATAAGTTTAGCAATATATTATGGACAAATGAATGATTTATCAGAAAAGTCAGAGCAATTGGCTAATATGGTTTCAAATGAAACTAATAATCAGACTGAAAGTGCAAGTAGTTCCATAGGAAAATCTATAGAGGAGGAAGAAGCAAAAAATAATACTATAAATACTATTTCTGAGAAGACAACAAATACTCAAACTAATAATACTAATACAAGTAATACTACAAAAAGTACGAAAAATACAACTAATTCAAATACTAAAAGTACATCTAATAATACAAAAACAAATACATCAACTAATGTTTCAACAAATAGTAATATAACAAACAAAAATGCTGAAGAAAATACAAATAACAATGAAAATAAAAGCAATACATCTGTAACAAATGATACTGTTGCACAAGATAGTAATGAAACGAATGAAAAAGAAGTAATATTTATAAAACCAGTAGATGGGGAAATTGTTAAAGAGTTTGCAAAAGAAAATTTAACATATTCTGAAACTTTAAAAGAGTGGATTACACATACTGCAATCGATATAAAAGCAGATGAAACAACAATTGTTAAAGCATCAGCAGATGGAGTTGTAAAATCTATAAAAAATGATCCTAGATATGGATTAACAATAGTTATAGAGCATAATGAAGAATATCAAACAGTATATTCTAATTTACTAACATCAGAATTTGTTGTTGAAGGAGAAACAGTAACTCAAGGTCAAACAATTGGAACAGTTGGAAACACATCTGCTTTTGAGATAGTAGATGACCCACATTTGCATTTTGCAATGATAAAAAATTCTGAATATGTTGACCCTACAATATATTTAAAAGAACAATAAGTTAATATATTAACATAGTACTTAAATAGAGGTTGACTAATACCAAATAAAGTTCAGATGTCGAATTTTGCGATGAAAAAATATTGCAAAATTCGGCATTTTATGTTATCTTATAAATAGATTATAATCTAAAATTAAAAATCAAAAATTAAATTAAATCAAATTAAAAAGTTTTATTCAATAATTTTTTATCATTAAATAGAAAATCAAATTCACAAAATTTGTAAAAAGGAGTGATGATTTTGTTAATTCATAAACAAGAAATACCAGAGTATATGTATCCAAAAAATGACTTTATATTTAAACGTTTATTTGGATATGAGGGTAATGAAGATATTACAAAACATTTAGTTAGTAATATAATTGGAGAAAAAATAAAAACATTGGAATTTAAAAATCCATATTTATTAAGAGAAACAAAAGATGATAAAGAAGAAATTCTAGATATAAAAGCTTCTTTAAATAATAATATTCAGTGTGATATTGAAATACAAGTAGGAAATAAACATGATGTAGAAAAAAGAATATTAAATTCATGGGCAAAAATGTATAGACAATCAATAGGAAGAAACAAAAAATATAAAAATATGAAAAGAACGATAGTAATATTCATAACAATGTTTGACATTGATAATTTAAAGAATATAGAGCAATATAAAACTAAATGGCAGATACAAGAAGAAAAACTAAAAATCAAATTGACGGACGTTTTTGAAATTGATATAATAGAGTTATCAAAAGCGAAAAGGCAATTAATGCAAGGTACATTTGAAGAACCAAAAGATATAAAAGATTGGGTAACGTTTTTGATTAATCCAAAAGAACTGGAGGAATCTGAAATGGAAGAAATGAGTGAAGAAGTAAAAAAAGCATATGAATTATGGCAAAGTTTAAATTTAAATCAAGAAGAAAGGGAAAGAGCGGAAGAGAGATTTATGGAAATAGCATCTACTGAAGATGCAATAAAATATGAATGTAAATTAGCAAGAAAAAAAGCATTGAAAGAAGGTAGAAAAAAAGGCATAGAAGAAGGAAAAAATAAAAAACAAAAAGAAATTGCTAAAAAATTATTGAAGATAGGAATAGATATAGATAAAATTATGGAAGCAACGGGATTAAATGAAGAAGAAATAAAAAAATTATAGTTTTTAGCGTTACAAGTTAATGGTTTTATATAAAAATAGTTTTAAAACCATTGAAATATAAGAATTTGAATGGAATGACGAATGTGATTGGAAAAGCTTTAGAAATTCTACGCAATTTTATGGAAATAGTTCGCGTTGAGTGAAAGGGTGCCATAAAATAAGTTAGAATTTCTTAAGCTTTGTAATGAGCCAAGGAATGTAATGAAAATCTTATATTTCAATGCTTTTAGAAATTTATCCTTTTAAAACCATTAGCTTGTAACTTTTTTGCAAATACAAATTCAGATGTTATTGAAAATATCAAAAAAATGTGGTAAAATATAAGTATGCGTAGCGCTGAAGTATAGAAAGGAGGTGAGCGCGATGTATGTCACTGATGATATGTATCTGCAGTTTTATGCAGATACACATACAATAACACACATGGTGTGGGATAAAAAGCAGAAATGCTTTTTATACTACATTGTTCCGCGGGAATAATCTGTGTTCAGATTATTCCCGGTAAGAGAGAGCAACTAATTGCTGGGTGGCAAAATTTCAAGCGCCCACCTGAAACCAAGTGGTTTCAACAGCTAATTAGCTGTTCTTTCTTTTTTTATATAGAATAAAAAATGTTACTATTCACAGCTAGAAAAACAAGTAACCATATAATTTTTGTATTCCGTTCTCCAAGGCGTTAAAGTTTCGTTGGTTTCATATATGTAGAAACACACTAAACTATATTGCCAGCATTATATATGTAGGTCGAACTCATTTAAAAATTATATGGTTACTTGTTTTGATTATAATTAATGTTAGCTGTGAATTGTAATAAAAAAATTAATAAAAAAGCTAATGAATAGTAGACAAATTAACAAAAAATTGATATACTTGTAATACGAAAGAAATCAAAACAAAAATTTAATTAAGGAGGTTTTTATATGGAAGAAAATAATATTAATGATGGAGATATTTTAGAAGAAGTAACAACTGAAAATTCAGGAATAAAAATAGCAAATGAAGTAATAGCAATAATAGCAGGAGTAGCTGTATCAGAGGTACAGGGAGTTGCAAGTATGGCAGGAAGATTTGCAGGAGGAATAACAGAAGTATTAAGTGGAAAAAAGAATTTAGCCAAAGGAATAAAAGTAGAAGCAGGAGAAAAAGAAGCAAAAATAGATGTAAATATAATTGTAGAATATGGAACAAGAATACCAGATGTAGCATTTGAAATACAAAATAGAGTAAAAAAAGCAGTTGAAAATATGACAGGGTTAAAAGTAGAAGAAGTAAATGTACATGTTCAAGGAGTAAATACAAGTACAAGTTTAGGACAAGAAGAAAGTAATGAAGAAGAAAAAGCAGAAGAAACAGAAGTATAATAATAAATAAAAAAACTGTAAGAAATGGAGAAGTAATTATGAGAATTTTAGAAAAAATCGCATTAATAATATATTCATATATTATGCTAATATTAGCAGTTGTACTAAGTTTATTAATATTTGGTTGGTTAGACTTTAGCACTTGTTCAAATATTGTTCATAAATTTATAGTAGGAGAAACATCATCACATATAATACTTGCAATAAATGTTATATTTATTTTATTATCAATAAAATGTATCTTTTTTGATACAACATCAAAAAAAGATATACAAGAAAGACAAGGTGTATTATTGGAAAATGACAATGGAAGACTTATGATTTCTCAAGACACAATTGAAAATTTAGTTAATTCTGTTGTTGCAAATTTTGGAAATGTAGAAAAATTTACAACAGATGTTACATTAGATAAAGAAAAAAATGTTAATGTATCTGTCAATGTAGAAGTAAAACCAGATGTTATAATCAAAGAATTATCAACAAATTTACAAGCTAAGATAAAAGACACTGTAAAATCAACCACAGATTTAGATGTAAAAACGGTAAATATAAGAATAAAAAATATCATCAATAAAGAAGAAACAAACGCATAATAGCGTTATATCTTAGAAAGGGTGGTTATAAATGGACGGATTTAAGGAATTTTTTAGTAATTACAAAGGAGCTATAATAGGAATAATAATTGCAATAATAATATTATTAACACATCTATATAAGTTAATAATAGCAGTAATTCTAATATTTATAGGTGCATTTATAGGAAATTATATCCAACAAAATAAAAGTGATGTAAAAGACAAATTAAAAAGTTTTATAGATAGATTATAGTAGTAGAAAGGAGAATGTTATCCATTGTAATATACATTATAATGGATAACATAAATATAAAATGAACAGGTCAACAATAAGAGAACTAACATTTAAATTTATATATAGTATAGAAATGCAAAAATGCGAAGATATAGATGAGCAAATATCTTTATATATTGAAGATAATGAAATACAATCACAGGAAGCTATAAAATATTTAAATGATGTTGTAAAGGGAATAAAAAATAATATAGAAGAAATAGAAAGCTTAATAAAGAAACATTTAAAAACAGGTTGGAATATTTCTAGAATTTCTAAAATTGACTTAAGTATATTAAAACTAGCTATATACGAAATAAAATATACAAATATACCATATAAAGTAGCAATTAATGAGGCAGTAGAACTTGCAAAAAATTATGGAGAGGACAGTTCAAAAAATTTTATAAATGGGATTTTAGCAAGTATCGTAAAGGAGTAGATACAAATGATGTATAATGCAATATCAGTTACAGAATTAAATAAATATATAAAAGATAAGTTCACTGAAGATGAGATGTTAAACAATATATTAGTAAAAGGTGAAATATCTAATTTTAAAAACCATTACACAGGACATCTATATTTTACATTAAAAGACGAAAATTGTTTAATAAAATGCGTAATGTTTAAAAGTTATGCTGAAAGATTAAATTTTTCGCCTAAAGATGGAATGAAAGTAATGGTTTTTGGCAGTGTATCTGTTTTTGAAAGAGATGGTGTATATCAAATATATGCCAAAGCAATGCAAGAAGATGGAATGGGAAATCTGCATATAAAGTATGAAGAATTAAAAAGAAAATTAGAACAAGAAGGATTATTTGATAATCAATACAAACAAGAAATACCGCAAATACCAAAAATAATAGGAGTATTAACATCACAAACAGGAGCTGTTATTAGAGATATTATAAATGTATCAACAAGAAGAAATCCAAATGTCTATATACGCTTATTGCCAGTACCAGTTCAGGGAAGTGGAGCTGCAGAAAAAATAAGTGAAGGGCTACAATTAATGAATAAAAAAAATTTAGCAGATGTAATAATATTAGCGCGAGGAGGGGGTTCTTTAGAAGATTTATGGCCATTTAATGAAGAAATTGTAGCAAGAGAGATTTTTAATTCTAAAATACCAATAATATCAGCAGTAGGACATGAAACAGATTTTACTATAGCTGACTTTGTTGCTGATTTAAGAGCGCCAACTCCATCTGCTGCTGCAGAACTTGCAGTTCCTGATATATATGAATTAAATCAAAAAATAGAAACATATGAAAATAGATTACGAATATCATTAAAAAAGAAAATAGAACTTATGAGATTACAATATGAAAAATGTATGAATAGTAGAGTATTTACAGCACCAATGCAAAAAATAGAAGATAATTATTTGAAGGTAGATTCATACATAAAGAAAATGGAACATAGTATAAAATCCAAAATAAATGATAAAAAGAATAATTATATAGAATTAGTATCAAAATTAGATGCACTAAGTCCATTAAAAACATTAACAAGAGGATATTGTATTGCAGAAAATAATGGAGTAGTTATAAAAAGTGTAAAGCAAATTAGTAAAGATGATGAGATAGAATTAAAATTTAATGATGGAAAAGTAAATGCAAAAGTAAGGAAAATTATAATATGAAAGTAATTAAACTTTCATACCAATGTGTGCCTTGCGAGCGAAGCGAGAAAGAAATGAAATTTAGTTTGAAAGATATAGGTTTTCATTTCTATGTGTGCTTTTAAATAAAGCAGGAAAGGAATGGAATTAAAAATGAAAAAAATAATAATAGCATTAATTTGTATAATTTTAATAGGAGTAATTGCAATAGTAGTATATTATCAAAATGCTTCAAATACTACATATCAAGTAGGAAATATAAATTCTGGTGTTAACAAAATAGAAAATATAATAGATACAATTAATAAGACAGAAAGTGAAATTCAAAATGCAGAAAAAATAGAAGCTATGGAAAAAGAAGATGATGAAGTTGTAGAAACAACAAATGAAGAAAATACAAATATAGAAAGTAATAATGAAACAGAAACAGATAATAATTCCACAACATCAAATAGTCAAACATATATAGGAGAAGAAGAAACATCAGTTGAAAATACCAGTATATCAAATGATGAAAAAGCAATAAATTTAGTAAAAAAAGAATGGGGCGAAGATGATACAGTATATTATAATATTGCATATATAAATGGAAAAATATATAATATATCAGTAAATAGTAAGGATACAACAGGCGTATTAGCGTGGTATAGTGTAAATATAGAAACAGAAGAAGTTGTTGAAAATTAAGAAAGGAAAGATATATTTATGGCAAAAGAAAATTTTGAAAATTCAATAAATATGTTAGAAGAAATTGTACAAGAATTAGAAAAAGGTAATTTAAGTTTAGATGATTCTGTAAAAAAATTTGAAGAAGGAATGAAAAGAGCAAAAGAATGCAATAAAATTTTAGAAAATGCTGAAAAGAAAATTACAATTTTATTAGAAAAAGATGGAGAAATTGAAGAAGAAGATTTTAACTCATAATAAAGTTTGTTAATAGATAGAAAGATAAATATAAAATGAATTTTGAAAATTATATGAAAGCATTAGAAAGGAATATGATTAAAAATGAACAATTTTTTGCAATTTGTACAAAATAAATACATATATATTCCCCTGCTTGTGTGGTTTGGAATACAATGTTTTAAATTTTTTTGGGATTTAATAAAAGAAAAAAAAATAAATTTTAAAAGAATTTTAGGTGCAGGAGGAATGCCAAGTTCACATACAGCAGTTGTAATGACATTAACCACAATGGTAGGTAAGGAACAAGGAGTAGGTAGTTCAATATTTGCAATGTGTTTGATTTTTTCATTTGTTGTAATGTATGATGCAGCAGGAGTAAGGAGAGCAGCAGGTAAACAAGCTCAATTATTAAATAAATTAATTGAAACACCAGGTCTAACATCAATGCAAGTATCGGAAAAATTAGTTGAAGTATTAGGTCATACACCATTACAAGTTTTTGTAGGTGCAATGATTGGTATTATAGTTGGCATTATAGTATAAAAAATAAAAAATAGAAAGAGAGGAATGTAGAAAAAATGACAGATATTGAAATTGCAAAAAATACAAAGTTAGAGCCAATTGTAAATATAGCAAAAAAAATAGGAATAGAAGAGGAAGAATTAGAAAATTATGGAATGTATAAAGCTAAAATTTCAGAAAATGCAATAAAGAAAATTGAGAATAAAAAAAATGGAAAATTAATTTTAGTAACAGCAATGAGTCCAACACCTTTAGGTGAAGGAAAAACAACTATTTCAATAGCAGTAGCAGATGGATTATCAAAAATAGGGAAAAAATCTATACTTGCTTTAAGAGAGCCATCTTTAGGTCCTGTATTTGGAATAAAAGGAGGTGCAACAGGAGGAGGAAAATCACAAGTTGCACCAATGGAAGAAATTAATTTACATTTTACAGGAGATATACATGCAATAACAAGTGCAAATAATTTATTATCAGCTTTAATTGATAATCATATATATTTTGGAAATGAATTAGGATTTTCTAAGGTAGTATGGAAAAGATGTGTAGATTTAAATGACAGGCAATTAAGAGAGGTAAATACAGGATTATCAGGAGAAAGTAAAATAGTGCCAAGACAAGATGGGTTTGATATAACTGTTGCATCAGAAATTATGGCAATATTATGCTTGTCAAAAGATATAAAAGATTTAAAAAATCGTTTAGGAAATATATTGATAGGATATAATAAGCAAAATTTACCAATATATGCTAAAGATTTAAAAGCAGAAGGAAGCTTAGCTGTTTTATTAAAAGATGCAATAAAACCTAATTTAGTACAAACACTAGAACATACTCCTTGTATAATTCATGGAGGACCATTTGCAAATATAGCACATGGTTGTAATAGTATAAGAGCAACTAAACTTGCTTTAAAGTTAGGAGAATATACTGTTACAGAAGCAGGATTTGGTTCAGATTTAGGTGCAGAGAAATTTTTAAATATAAAATGTAGACAAACAAATTTAAATCCAGATGTAGTTGTATGTGTAGCTACAATAAAAGCTATAAAATATCATGGAGGAGTAGAAAAAGAAAAAATACTTGAAAAAAATATAGAGGCTATAAAAAATGGAATGCATAATTTATATAAACATATTGATAATTTAAAAAATAAATTCGGTTTAAATGTAATAGTTGCTTTAAATAAATATAGTACAGATACAGCTGAAGAAATTAACTATATAAAAGAAAAATTACAAGAAAAAGATGTAAAATTATGTATTGTAGAAGGCTGGGAAAAAGGCGGAGATGGAGCAACAGAAATAGCACAAGAAATAGTAAAATTAGCGGAGAAAGAAAATAATTTTAAATATACATATGATTTACAAGATAGCATACAAAGCAAAATTGTAAAAGTAGCCAAACAGATATATGGTGCAAAAAATGTTGAATTTTCTGAACAAGCATTAGATGAAATAAAAAGAATAGAAGAAATGGGATTCAAAAATTTACCAATATGTATTGCAAAAACCCAATATTCTTTTTCTGATAATCCTAAAAATTTAATGTGTAATGAAGATTTTAGTATTAATATAAGAAGAGTTAGTTTAAAATCTGGAGCAGGATTTATTGTTGCTTTAGCAGGAAAAATAATGACAATGCCAGGGTTGCCAAAAATACCTGCAGCAGAATCAATTGATATTGATGATGAAGGAAATATAGAAGGAATTTTTTAGTATAAGGATAAAGAAAATGATTAAAAATTTATGTTATTAAAATTTCTAAAAATGGAGGGAAAAGTAAATGAAAATAATACATTGTAGTGATTTGCATCTAGATTCAAAAATGGAAACGAATTTATCCAAAGAGCAAGCACGAGAAAGAAAAGATGAAATACTAATAACATTCAAAAATATGATACAATATGCCAATGACAATGAAGTACAAATTATTATAATAGCTGGAGATTTATTTGATAATAGTAGAGTGTCAGCAAAGGCTAAGAATATAGTAAAAGACGCAATATTAACTAATAAGGATATAGACTTTATATATTTAAAAGGAAACCATGATGTATCAAATTTGTTTGAAGAAGATGAAGAAATTCCAGAAAATTTAAAACTATTTTCAAGTACAGAATGGAAAGAATATATTTATGGCAATGTGGTCATAACAGGAATAGAACTGACAAAAGAAGATAACTACGACAAATATAATACGTTAATGTTATCAAAAAACAATGTAAACATAGTAGTAATGCATGGACAAGAAGTAACAAGTGATAGTAGTGATGATCCAGAAGCAATAAATATAAATAAATTAAAGAGAAAAAATATAAATTATTTAGCATTAGGCCATATTCATAGTTACAAAATGGAAAAATTAGGAACAAAGGGAAAATATTGTTACCCTGGTTGCTTAGAGGGAAGAGGATTTGATGAATGTGGAAAAAAAGGATTTGTATTATTAGATATACAAGATGATAAAATAAAAACAGAATTTATAGAATTTGCCAAAAGAACATTGTATGAAATTGAAGTAGACATAACAGATTTAGATACTACAAGTGATGTAGAGAAAAAAATAGATAAAGAAATAAAAGAAATACCAAAAGAAAGTTTAATAAAAATTGTACTAACAGGAAAGGTAAAAATAGGTTCAGAAAGAGATATTGATTATTTATTAAAAATATATAATGAAATTTACTATTTTGTAAAAATATATGATAAAACTACACTTGCAATAAATTATTTAGACTATGAACATGATGCATCATTAAAGGGAGAATTTATTAGATTAATTTTAAGTCAAGAAAACATATCAGAAGAAGAGAAAAAACAAATAATAGAAGCAGGTATAAAAGCTCTATCAGGAGAAGAAGTTTAAGAGTTTACAACTAATTTAGCTTGTGGAAAAGAATAAAAAAAGCTCAAAAAGTTAATTCTTTTCCAAGCAGATTTGTGCATAAGGAAGGAATGTGATAAAAAATGAAATTAATTAGATGTTACATAGAAAACTTTGGAAAAATAAAGGAATTTTCATATGAATT
The DNA here is from genome assembly GCA_947628835.1 of uncultured Clostridia bacterium. Lineage (GTDB taxonomy): Bacteria > Bacillota > Clostridia > TANB77 > CAG-508 > CAG-269. Next base: position 38,344 of record CANRBL010000003.1, read on the forward strand.
TAAAGATGGACTAAATATTGTAAATGAACAAAATGGGTGGGGAAAAACAACATTTGCGACATTTATAAAAGCAATGTTTTATGGATTAGAATATACTACTAGACGCTCTCTTGATAAAAATGAAAGAAAGAAATTTTTGCCATGGCAAGGGGGAAAATTTGGTGGAAACTTAGAATTTGAAATAAATGGCAATATATATAAAATAGAAAGATTTTTTGGTGCAAAGGAAAAAGATGATACATTTAAATTATATAATCAAAAGACTCACTTAAAATCAAAAGATTATTCTGAAAATATAGGAGAAGAAATTTTCAAGATTGATAAAGCCTCATTCGAAAGAAGTACATATATTCCTCAAGAAAATATCCAAGTTGAAATTAATGATAGTATAAGTGCAAAATTAAGTAATATATTAGAAAGTAATAATGATATAGAAAGCTCTGATGGTGCAATAAAAATATTAGATGACAAAATTAAAGAATACAAAAAGAAAGGCGACAAAGGTAAAATATATGATACAGCAGATAAAATTAGAGAATTAATGACAAAATTAGAGCATAGTAAATCAGATGAGGAAAAGTTAAGTTTATTGAAAAACAAAATATCAGAAATAAATAATATAATAGAACAGATAAATGTGCAAAAAACAGGAAAACAGAAAGAATTGAAGCAATTGCTAGAAAGTCAAGGAAAAGTAGCAAAATATAATATGTATGAGCAATTATGTGATGATTATAATCAAAATATAAAAAAATTTGAACCAATAAATGATTTTTTCCATAATGAAATTCCAGAAATAGAAGACTTAGATAACTATACAAGACAATGTATTGAAATAGAAAGGTTAAGAAATGAGATAAAGTCATATGGAATGATAGATAATGACTTAATAAAGTTAAACAATTTAAAACAATTATTTGATGAAGGTATTCCAAAAATAGAAGATATTGATAAGTGTATTGAATTATTAAATGAAGCTGAACAATATGATGTAAGAATTGCAGAATGTTATTTAACACCAGAGGATAAGGAAAATTATGAAAGATTAAATGTATTTTTTGGAAAAGAGATGCTTACAGAAGAAAAAATTGATTCATATTTTAACGAAGCTAATGAAATAGAAGAATTAAAAAGAAAAATTGATGTAAATGACAATAGACTAAAAATGTTAGAAGAATTTGAAACAAATCAAAAAAAATTAGAAAATAAAGATAAAGGAAATGTTATTTTTTTCTTAATATCAGCAATATGTATACTTTTAGGAATACTATTAAGTAGAAGTGTACAAACAAAAATAGGTTTGCCAGTTATAGTAATAGGAATTGCAGTATTGGTTATGGGAGTATTTCAAAAAATAAAAATAAAGAAATCTCCAAAAAAAGATATAAGCTTAATGTCTAAAGAAGATATAATGAAAGAAAAAAATGAATTAATGCAAAAAAAGAATGAGTTAGAAGATGATTTAACTGATTTTGTTGATAAATTTGCAGAAGAATATAGATTAGATAATATTGTGAAATGTTTAACTCAAATAAAAACAAGTTTTAATAGATATAATGATTTAGCAAGAATGGTATATATGAATCATATAAAAATAAATGATTATAAAGAAAGAAAAAATACTATAAGTTTAGAAATTGATCAAATATTAGGAAAATATTATAAATATTTTGAAAATCAGCAAATAACGCAATATGAAATGTGTAAAAAAATTGAAGATAAAGTAAGAGAGTATGAAGATACAAACATAAAATTACAAAAACTAGAAAAATATAATCAAACATTAAAGACTTTAGAAAATGAAATAAAATTATTTTTGAATAAATATTATGATAATATTTCTGATGACTTTTATAACAATTATATTGAAGATATAAAATTAAAAAGAAATGATTTCTATAATTTGAAAGAACAGGTAGAGCAAATAAAAAATAAGAAACAAGTATTTGAAAAAGAAAATGATATAAAAGATATTCAGAATTTAAGTTTGTCATCAGCTAAAAGTGAGGATATAGAAAATATCATAAACGAGTTAGATACTCAGTTAAATAATTATAATGATGAGAAAAATTATTTAAAAAATCAATTAGAACTTGCAGAAAGTGAAATAGAAAATATTTCAGATATAGAGAGTGAAATTGAATATTTACAAGATGATTTAGAAGTTTATATAGAAAAGTGTAACATATTAGAAAAAACAAAAAAATACTTAGAACAAGCAAAACAAGATTTTTCATCTCATTATTTAACAACAATGAGTAATGGATTTCAAAAATATGTAAATATGATAAACGGAGAAGAATTACAAACAGATATAGATGTTAATTTAAATGTTAAGATAGAACAATTAGGCTCAAAAATGCCAATAGAATATTTTAGTACAGGTTATAAAGATTTAGTAGGAATATGTATGAGATTTGCATTAGTAGAGGCTTTATTTGAAAATGAAACACCATTTATAATGCTAGATGATCCTTTTGTAAATTTAGATGAAGATAAACTAAGAAATGCGTTAGATTTAATTGAACAAATAGGTCAAAAATACCAAATTATATATTTTATATGTCATTCAAGTCGAGCATAAAATTTTTATATAATATTTATTTACGTTATGCATATTAATGAGGTAAACTGGTATGGGAAGAAAAAAGAAAAATAAAAAAATAAATATTTGGCAATATATTTTTACAGTGGTCATATTAATTTGTATTTCAATGTATGCATATATAGAAAAAAATGCTACATATAGTAATACAGAAGATGATTATAATGAAAATGATAAAAATGCAATATTTGATTTGGACACAATTCCGGAATATTTATCAAGTCCTTATGTCGAAATTAACAATAATATTCCCTATTTTTCAGAAAATGATTTGACAGTGCAGGCATTTGAAAGATATAGTAATTGGGATAATTTAGGAAGAAGTGGAGTAGCATTTGCTAATATTTGCAAAGAAATAATGCCAAAAGAAGGAGAAGAACGTGGTGAAATAGGAAGTATAAAAAATCTTTCTGGTTGGGTACAAAAAAGATATGATAATTTAATTAAGGATAAATATTTATATAATCGTTGTCATCTAATTGGCTGGCAACTTGCAGGTGAAAATGCAAATAAAAATAATTTGATAACTGGTACAAGATATTTAAATACAGAAGGAATGTTACCATTTGAAAATGAGGTTGCTGAATATATAAAGAAAAATGAAAATAATCATGTACTATACAGAGTAACTCCTATTTTCAAAGGTAATAATCTTCTAGCAAGTGGAGTAGAAATGGAAGCATTGTCAGTTGAAGATTTAGGTAAAGGAGTTCAGTTTAATGTTTATTGCTATAATGTTGAGCCCGGAATAGTTATTGATTATGCTACTGGAGAAAGTTATGAGCAAAAATAAATGTGATAAATTACAATAAAACTATTGTAAAATTATGGAAAAAAATATATAATTACTCTTAATTTTAGTTCTTAATACTATTAAATCAGATAGTATATTCCATTATTAAAACAAAAAAACGAAGGAGTGATTATATTATTGAATTTAGACTTAGTAAATGATTTATTTAATAATTTAAAGGAGAATAAATTTGTGCAAAATTTTATAAAAGAGTTATCAAATTATTTGGAAAGAAATGTAATAAACAATACGAAAATATCTGAATTAGATAATACGTGGAATAATTTATTGGCAGATGATTTGGAAATAGATGACAAGAAAATAATTTCCAAATATAAGAGTGAAATGCTACTAGAAAGAACAAATATCTTGCAAAATTATGCTTTAAAAACTAAAGAAAAAGGAGAAATGTACTATATATATGACATAAATGAGGAAAATTCATATAATTTATGTATTTGCAAGCAAAGTGAAAGTCATAAAGTAATTACAAAGAAAATAGAAGATTTACCAGAAGGGACAAGTTTAGGAAGTGTTTTAAGAAAAAAAGGTGAAGACTTTATTTTAGAAAAAGAAGATACCAAGATTATAGAAAATCAAATAAATAATATGATTAAGGAAAAGATTAAAGAGCAAAATAATTATTTAGATAGTAAAAGAATAGAAGGACATATTTATGAAGCAGATGAAAAATATTTAGGAAGAATTTGGCTATATGATTTAAATAATAAAGTTGGTGGTGAAATAGAAGGAATTGAAGAAATAGAATTTCCAAAAAATTTGTATGAAACAGCTAAAAGTGGGGACAAATTTATTTATATAAATGGAGAATATCAAAAGTATGAATAAAAAAGCAAGCCTAAGATTTTTCTAATACATAACTTATCCGTAATTTGCCTACACTCATACGGCTAAGAAATCTATCAAATTCAAATTTTAAGAAAATTTAAAGAACAAAAGCGGACATTATGAACATTTTTACTATTAAAAACATTTTAAAGTCCGCGTCTTTGTTCGCCATATTTTTCTAGTACGATTAGTGTTTTAGGAAAGTATTAAAGAATTAATTAGAATACCTAAATTTTTTCTATAAATTTCATCAAATTGAGAAATTGGAAGAGGATTAGTGCCAAGTCCGGCTTCAATAGTGTATCCAGGTTTATTATAATTTTGTATAAACCAATCTTTATATCCAGCGAAACTTGAATTATATGGTGTACTTTCTAAACTATATCCACTGACATTGGATAATTTTTTTCCAATATATAAACTATTTGGAGGATTGTAATTTTGAAATTGCCAAAATATGACTTCTCCTTGTGTATGATAAGATAATATAAGGCTAAAGTTATGATTAAGTGTAAAATTGTAAATGGCCAAAGATTCAGGTTCAGTTAATGGACCATATCCAACAAAATCACGAGGTGCAGGTTTTGTAAATCCTTGTGCGTATTTGATTTCACGAGCATTGTACCATCCAGCTGGAAATTGCAAATTTAAATCTACACCTTTTATATTTGCTTTCCAACCATTAGGATAAGGAATATTAGGATAATTATTGGCTATTAATTTAGTATTATAATATAAAGAAGAATTAGAACTAATTTCTCCTGTAACTAAGTCAACCCCATCGGGATTAACCATAGGCATTATATAAAGAGAAACAGAATTAAACAGTTCACGAGAATTATATCCATATATAGTAAGGTTTTTAGAATAGCAATAACAAAAATCAGCTACAAAGTTCATTAATAAAGGAGCGGTAATCCATTCATTAGCGTGAATAGCAGAAGAATAAAAGACTTCTTTAGAGCCAACTCCAATTTTAATAACAGGAATTTTTTTTCCCAAGACACTAGTTCCAGAAGAAAATATTTCAAGAAAAGGATAAATATTTTTTAAAGAATTGATATTAATGTATAAAATATTAGAACTATAACTGATATTAGTAGGAACAATAAAATTCAAACCGCCATTTATATAAGGCATTAATGCATTCCAGGTATTATTTCCAACAATACCATCTGGAATCAATCCAAAATTGGTTTGAAGCATAATAACAGAATTTTGTGTATTATAACCGAAGATACCATCAATTTTTCCATTATAAAAACCAAGTTTTTGCAAAATATTTTGTAAAAATTCAGTTAAAGGACCTTTAGAACCTAATTTTAAAGTATAAAACATAAAAATCACCTTATACATAATATGAAAAAAATAACATAATTGTTAAAAATTTTATGTAAAGTATTGAATTGAAGAAATTTTTATGTTAAAATATATTATGTAAATAAGGAGGTAAAAAATGTCAATATTTGAAAATAACAATGTTAGAAAAATGTTAAATGATGGTATAATAATTACAGTAAATGTAGAACAAGAAAAATGTACAATTAAAAGTAAAATTTATCAAGATAGAGAGGTAGAAAACAATAAAGAAGGATATTATTCGAGAAAAGGCATTAAAGAGGGCGTTATGAGATTAACAAAAAAGAAGATAAAAAGAGAACATGCAATCAATATAGATAAATTAGTATTAGATACTATAATAAAATATGATAAAAAGTACGATACAAAATTTACAAATAAATTTTTAATGATGTCTTCAAAAGAAAGAAGATTTGCAAAGGAAAGTAAAAAACAATATGAAAAAAGATGTGTAGAAAACAGAAACAGTATTTTAGCATCAAATGATATGGAAATTAAATATGATATATCTAATATAAAAAATAAGAATAATTTAAAGAAAATAAAACATGCGTTAAAATTTATTAATCAATATACTGATATACATTCATATTTTAACATAAATATAAACGGTGAACAAAATGAAACTGAATACTCGAATGATGAAGTAGAAACTATAAATTCATTAATAAAGGATATAAATAATGATAAACTAAATACAGAAAAAATTGAACAAAAGAAAATAGAAAACAAAGAAACTGTAATGCAAATGTTGCAAGAAATAAAAAAAGAAAAACAAGGTGAAATTATATCAAACGAATTAACAAAAAAAGAAATACAATCAAATAAAGAATTAGAAGAAAACATAAGTAAGTCAATGGAAACAATGACAAATTCAAAAGAAAGAAAAGTAAAATTGGAAACATTAAATGAAGAAGAAAGACAAATGTTAGAGGATATATCAAAATCAATGCCTATCAAAGAAAATAATTTATTTTCAGTAATAATTGAAAAAATAACTAATATAAAATATAGAATTAGTAAATCAATAGAAGAAAGAAAAATAACAAAAGTTTTAAAAAAATCAAAAAAACATGTAAATCATAATCAAAAATCAGAAAATCATACAAAAAAATTAGGATATGTAGGGCAAACTGGTCTATTAGTTGGATTAGGTATATTTTTAGGAATATCAAATCATCATGTACCAACTAGTACATTTGCAGATAAGCAGATTGAAGAGAGTGCAGATAAAGGAAAGGATAAGTTAAAAGCGGCTAAACAAAATAATTTTAAAAAGAATATTCAAATGGAGAATAGTGTATTTTATAAAGAATTTCAAAATGGAGATAAGCAATGGAATGACTTTACAGTAAATCAATCTCAAAACAATGAGATAGAAAGTAATACTGATAAAGAAGATAAAAAAGAAAATGATAGTAAGGAAAATATTGATAAAAAAGATAAAGATAAAAATAAAAAAGAAAAAGATAATAAAGAAAAAAATAGAAAATCAAATGTTATTACAGCTAAAGAAATATTATCTACAATTGAACCAGGAATAAGTCTTAAAGAGTTAAAAAAAGGTACATTTTATGCTAGTTCAGAAGGAGAAGGACCAACAGGAACATTTGAAAAACACATAAAAGAAGATAAAATAGTAGAAATGATTAAAGTTACATTTGAAGATGGTACATATAAAATAAAAAATGTTGAAGATGATACGAACTTATATAAATTAAAGAAAAAATATCCAGGGGCAGAATTTTCATGTCATATAAAAGATTTAGGCTGGGTAAATGCTAGAACAGTCATAGATGCTAGAATGAAAGAATTGAAAAAAGAAAAAAATAGAAAAATGGTAAATAAAGGACAAGTTGTAGAAAGCACAAATAGTGAAAGATAATATTAATAGAATAAATTGAAAGGTCTTAAAAACAATAGAAAAGCCTTGTACGTAGAATAAATCTATAGTACAAGGCTTTTTAAGTTAATTACAATATATTTAATTATTGATAAATCAAAAGCACTGTGATAAAATACTAGAAAAAAAAGAAAGGAGAGTTAGTAAAACTAACAGTAGAAAAAATGGAAAAAAAGAAAATAACAATATTTGGAATAAGTATATGGAGAATAATGGCATATTTTATAATTTATAGTGTGGCAGGATATGTAATAGAAACAATATTTGGGGTAATGACAAAAGGAAGATTAGAAAGTAGACAAAGTTTTTTATATGGACCATTTTGTGCTATATATGGATTAGGAGCAACAATATTAATCGTATCGTTAAAAAAATTTGAAGGAAAACCAAATATTATATTTATAGGGGGATATATAATTGGTTCAATAACAGAATACTTAGTAAGTTTATTAGGTGAACTGATATTAAATGTTAAATGGTGGGATTATTCACATATGCCACTTAATATAGATGGAAGAATATGTGTATATTACTCTTTATTTTGGGGATTTTTATCATTATATTTAATGTTATCATTAAATCCTAAAATTGATAGACTAATAAATTGGATAAAATTAAAAATGTCAAAAAAGGCAGGAAAAATATTGCTAGCAATAATAACTATCTTTATGTTTATAGACTGTGTTATTACTGCAAAAGCATTGCAATTCTTTTATATAAGAATGATAGCAGAAAATGATTTAGATGTAAAAAATAAGCAAGTAATAGAGCAAAAATATGAAGAAATATATTCAAATGAAAAATTAAGTAAATTTATAGATAAATACTGGGGAAATAAGAAAATGATACGAACTTTTCCAAATTTAAAAATTGAAAGTGAGCAAGGAGAAATAATATATTTTGACTCATTACTTCCAGATATTCAAGCATATTATTATGATTTTAAGTAAAAATTGTAACTATGTGTGCATTGTGAGCAAAGCAAGAAAGGAATGGAATTTACAATGGAAAGAAAAGAAGTAACAGAAATGAAAAAAAATAAAGATAATAGGCAATATGTATTAGAAGCTGTACAGCAGGAAGGAAAATTACTAGAATTTGCAAAAGACGAATTTAGAGATGATGAAGAAATTGTAAAAGAAGCATTAAAGCAAGATGGAGAAGCATTAGAATTTGTAAGTAACAGACTAAAAGATAATAAAGAAATAATATTATTAGGAATAAAAGGAGCTCCATGGACAGCGTGTTATGCTTCAGAAAAACTAAAAGCTGATAAAGAAGTAATAATGGAAAGTGTAAAAACATATGGTCAAAGTTTGTATTATGCTAGTGAAGAGTTAAGAAATGATAAAGATGTTGTAAAGCTTGCAGTACAGAATAAAGGAATAATAATAAAATATGCAAGTTATGAATTAAGAAATGATGTAGAAATTGCAACAATAGCAATGAAACAAGATAAAAGAGCATATAATTTTATATCACAAAGACTAAAAAATGATGATGAAATAAAAAAATTATTAGAAAACTAAAAAATAAGGAGAAATAGATGAGCAATGTAAAATGGACGGAAGAGCAGGAGCAAGCAATATATGAAAAAAATTCAAATATACTTGTAGCAGCAGCAGCAGGAAGTGGAAAAACAGCAGTATTAGTTGAAAGAATAATAAATAAAATTGTAAATGAAAATATAGACATAGACAAGTTATTAGTAGTAACATTTACAAATGCAGCTGCTTCAGAAATGAGAGAAAGAATATTAGATGCAATATATAAAAAAATAGAGGAAACGGAAGATAATCAAAGATTAGAAAAACAGATATTATTATTAAATAAAGCAAGTATATGTACAATAGATTCATTTTGTTTAGATGTGATAAAAAATAATTTTTTTGAATTAGATATATCACATAATTTTAGAATTGCAGATTCTTCTGAAATTGAATTAATCAAACAAGAAACATTAGAAGAATTATTTGAACAAAAATATGAAGCAGATGATGAAGAATTTACAAAATTAATACAAACATATACAAGCTATAAAGACGACGGACCTTTAAAAGAGTTAATATTAAAAATATATACATATATACAAAGTAGTCCTTTTCCAAAAAAATGGTTAGAAGAAAAAATTGAAAAATTTAATTTAAAAGATAATATAGAAAGAGATTTTTCACAAACAATATGGGGCAAAATATTGCTTCAAGATTTAGAGGAAGAGTTAGTTGATGGTATTTCAATATTAGAAGAAGTAAAGAATAAATTAAAAAAAGATGAACAATTAGAGAAATATTATAAAACAATATGTAATGATATAGTAATTATGGAGAATTTACTAAAAAGCTTGGATTTATGGGATAAAGCATATATGGTAGCACAAAGCTTTAAATTTGAAACATGGCCAAAATCAACGAAAATAACATCAGAGGAAAAAGAAAAGGCAAAAGTAATTAGAGATAATATCAAGAAAAAAATTACTAATAAAATAAACAAGATATTAGTATATAACTCAGAAGAAGCAAATCAAGATATATATAATATGTATGTAATACTAAAAAAATTAAAAAATTTAATTTTAGAATTTGATGAGCAATTTAGTAATATAAAAAGAGAAAAAAATATATTAGACTTTTCTGATGTAGAACATTTTGCGTTAGAAATATTATTAAAAATAGATGATAATGGAAATATTATAACAACAGATGTAGCAAAGAAATATCAAGAAAAATTTGAGGAAATAGCAATAGATGAATACCAAGATAGCAATTTGGTACAAGAATATATATTAACAGCAATCTCAAGAGGAAATAATATATTTATGGTAGGAGATGTAAAGCAAAGTATATATAAATTTAGACAGGCTCGTCCAGAATTATTTTTAGAAAAATATAAAAAATATAGATTAAAAAGCCAAAAACAAGATACAGAAGATTTAAAAATACAATTATTTAAAAATTTTAGAAGTAGAAGTAATATTTTAGACTTTACAAATATAATATTTGAAAATATTATGAGCAGTTTGGTAGGAGATATAGAATATAATCAAACGGAATTTTTAAATTTAGGTGCAAATTATAAAGAAACAAATGAAGATTTAAAAACAGAAATTGATATAATAAATTTAGATGAACAAGTATTAGAAGATACAAAATATGAAGTATATGAAGAGCAAGATGAAGATGACGAAGAAATAGAAAATAAAACACAAGAAAGAATAGAAGATGTAGAAGTAGAGGCTAAATTTGTAGCCAAAAGGATAAAAGAAATAATAAAAAATAACTATCAAGTATATGATATAAAAAAAGAAGAATTTAGAAACATACAATATAAAGATATTGTAATTCTATTACGTTCAACAAAAGATACTGCTGAAGTTTATGAAAAGGAATTGGTAAATTTAGAAATTCCAGTATATTCAGATAGTTCATCAGAATATTTAAATTCTATGGAAATACAAACTATAATGTCAGTTTTAAAAATAATAGATAATCCAATGCAAGATATACCATTAGTAACAGTATTAAGGTCAATAATAGGTGGATTTACAGACAATGAACTTATAGAAATAAGATTAGCAGATAAATATGATAATTTTTATAATACTATGATAAAATCAAAAATGAGTGTAAGTAAAGAATTAAGAGAAAAAATAGAAAATTTTTTAAAACAGATAGATATATGGAGAAAGCAAAAAGAATATTTATCATTAGATGAATTAATATGGCAAATATATGTAGATACAGGATTTTTAAATTTAGTTGGGCTAATGCCAAATGGTGCTTTAAGACAAGCCAATTTAAAAATGCTATTTGAAAGGGCAAAACAGTATGAAACAGCAAGTTTTAAAGGCTTATTTAATTTTATAAATTTTATAGAAAAATTACATTTAGGTAATAATGATTTAAGTTCAGCAAAGTTAATTGGAGAAAATGAAAATGTAGTAAGAATTATGAGTATTCATAAAAGTAAAGGATTAGAATTTCCAATAGTTTTTTTATGTAATACAGGAAAACAATTTAATTTAATGGATTTAAATAAAAAGGTATTATTACATCAAGATATTGGAATAGGAACAAAATTTGTAGATTATGATAGATGTATAGAATATGACACTTTATCAAAAATAGCTATAAAAAGTAAATTATTTGTAGAAACTTTATCAGAAGAAATGAGAATTTTATATGTAGCATTAACTAGAGCAAAAGAGAAGTTAATAATAACAGGAAGAAGTAAAAATTATAATAATGAAAAAGAAATTATGCAAGAATTAGTAAAGCAAAATGAAAGAAAAGAAAATAAAATTAACTATATTTTAGTAAAAAAATATAAAAGATATTTAGATTGGATACAATTAGTATATCTATATGATGAAAGATTAAAAGATATAACTAATTTAAATATATATAATAAAAATGATATAATAAAGAAAAGTACATCACAAGAAAACAGTAAAGAAATAGATGTAATAAAAATAATGCAAAATATAGAAGATGATGATGAACAATATGAAAAGATAAAACAAATATTAGAATATAAATATAAAAATGAAAAAGCTACATCTATTCCTACAAAAACATCAATAACACAAATAAAAGAAGTAATATCAAAAGAAGAAACAGACAAAATAACAGTAACAACAGAACTTCCAAAATTTATAAAGGGTACAGAGCAAGAAAAAATAACATCAGCAAGAAGAGGTAGCTTAGTTCACTTGTGTATGCAAAGATTAGATGAAAAGAAAGATTATAAATTAAAAGATGTAGAAGAATTAATAATGGATTTAAAGCAAAGAAAGATTATTACAGAGTTAGAAGCGGAAAGCATGCCAGTAAACAAAATATTAGAATTTACTAAATCAATAATTTGGAATGAATTAAAAACAGCAAAAGAAGTGTATAAAGAAAAACCATTTTATATAAGTGTGCCTGCAAAGGAAATATATGGAGAAGATATTGAAGAAAATGTATTGGTTCAAGGTGTAATAGACTTGTATTATGTAGATAAAAATGACAAATTAGTATTGTTAGATTATAAAACAGATTATGTTGAAAAAGGAAAGGAAAATCAGCTAATAGAAAAATATAAAACACAACTTAAATGGTATAAAAGAGCATTAGAAAGTGCACTTAATAGAAAAGTTGATAAAGTGTATATTTACTCAGTTTATTTGCAAAAAAGTTGTGAAGTAGAGAATATATAAACTATACTAAAATGTGGTAAGTATAAAACAAAGAGGGAGTAATATAATGTATGGAAAAATTAAAGATATGAGATTACTTGAAATTACTGTTGTACAAGATGGAAATGTAATATATCAGGGAAAAGTTGAAGATGCTCCAGAAGAAATTGCAAATTCTACATATAAAAAGATAGAGTTTGTCGGAGTAGATGTAAAAATTGAAATTTAATAAATTTTCATATTTTTCTATAATAAACATATATTGTAATTATATAATAGTGAAAGGATATGGTTAAATGCAGAATTATTTTATTTACGAGAATGACAAGCCTTCAAGGTTACAATATATGTTTAATATTGTGCAAAATGTAGAAAATAAAATTATAATTCCGTCTGATTTAAATGTAGATAAAGTAGACAAGAAAATAAAAATTGCAGAGAAAGTTGTTAAAATATTAAAAAAAAGTCAAGTACAAAATGTGGTAATATCTAAAATTCTTCACGAGAGTGAAGAATTTAAAAATATATTATTTCAAAATGATATCAATATTTTTGATGGTAGATGGCTTTTTACATATCTTTTAAATGATATTATTAAATATTTAGAAAAAGAAAATAACATAAAAGAAGAAGATACTGAAATTGCTATAATGACAAATTTTGTAACAGATGTAATTATACAGAATATTTTAGATTTGTCAAAAAAGTTTAAAAGACTTAATATTATTACAAATCATATAGAGTATTTTAGAAGAATAGAAGAGGATTTGTATAATAATTTAGGAATTATGATTACTATATCAAATAATAAGAAAAAGAGTTTACTAAAATCTAATATAATTTTAAATATGGATTTTCCACAGGAGTTAATACAAAAATTTAATATAAATGAAAATGCAATTATAATAAATTTTGATGATGATATTAAAATTACAAAAAAGCGTTTTAATGGTATTAATATTATTAATTATGAATTAGAAAATAATCTAAATATGAAGGAGCTAGGAATAAATAATATTGAAAAATTTTATATTAGAGATATTTATGAGGCTATGTTATATAAAAAGTCAAGCTATAAAAATATTATAAAAGCAATTGATGACTTACATATTAATATAAAGGAATTAATTGGTAACCATGGAAAGGTTTTTGTAAATAGGCGGTATTGAAATATGAGATTTTCATTTCATTTTAAATTTCATTCCTTTCCTGCTTTATTCAAAGGCACATATAGAAATGAAAGCCTATATCTTTCAAACTAATTCTTTTTAGATTGTATTGCACAGAAATTATTATATAGTAATGTTAAGTTCAAAAAAGTCATAAATGGAATAGATTTTTTTGAACTTATAAGGTATTATATAAGAAGAAACAATTTGTATTATGTGAAAAAATTATTATAGGGATTTAGCAAGACATTTTGAGTATTGATATAATTTGGAAAATATAGTAAAATTATGTAAAAAATTTTAGGCAAAATATAATAGAGTAAGATATGAAATAAGTAGTATTTTTACTACATACTCTTTAGCTAATTGAGAAAGGAATGAATTAAAAGATGGCAGAATTATCACCCATGATGCAAAAATATTTAGAAACCAAAAAACAATATGAAGATTGTATATTATTTTACAGATTAGGAGACTTTTATGAAATGTTTTTTGAAGATGCAATAACGGCATCAAGAGAATTAGAAATAACATTAACTGGAAAAGAATGTGGATTAGAAGAAAGAGCTCCAATGGCGGGAGTACCTTATCATGCAGCAGACAATTACATTTCAAAATTAATAGATAAAGGATATAAAGTTGCAATATGTGAACAATTAACAGATCCAAAAGAAACCAAAGGTATGGTAGAAAGAGGAGTTGTAAGAATAGTAACACCAGGAACTATAGTAGAAACAAATATGCTTGAAGAAAGAAAGAATAATTATATAATGAGTATATACAAAAATGGAATATACTTTGGAATAAGTGTATGTGATGTATCTACAGGAGAGTTTTATAGTAGTGAAATAAAAAATACAAATAATTTTCCATTACTTTTAGATGAAATTGCAAGATATACTCCATCTGAAATAGTTGTAAATAGTATGATGAGTAATTGCGAAGAAGAAATGAGTAAGATAAAAGAGAGATTTGAAGTATATATTACAAAATTTAATGATAGTTTCTTTAAAGAGGATTATGAAACAATAAAAGCAAAATTTAGCATTACAGATAATAAACAACAAGAAATAGAAAATATAGAAGAAAAAACTTTAGCAGTATGTTCAATAAATGCATTAGTAGAATACTTACAACAAACACAAATGACTAATTTAGAACATATAAACAAAATACAAATTTATAATATATCTAAATATATGTGTTTAGATATTAATGCAAGAAGAAATCTTGAAATAACAGAAAAATTAAGAGATAAAACTAAAAAAGGTACTTTATTATGGGTATTAGATAAAACGTCAACATCAATGGGAGGAAGGTTATTACGTAGATGGATAAATGATCCTCTTATAGATACAACTGAAATACAAGATAGACTAAATGCGGTAGAAGAATTAAAAAACAATATAATGTTAAGAGGAGATATCATAGAAGCACTAAAAAAAGTCTATGATATAGAAAGATTAACAGGAAAAATGACATATGGAAATGCAAATGCACGAGATATGATAGCATTAAGAAATTCATTAGAAAAATTGCCAGAAGTAAAATCAATATTATCAAATTGTGAAAGTAAATTAATAAAAGAATTATACAATAATTTAGATGAATTGCAAGATATCCATCAATTAATAGATAAGGCAATAGTTGAAGAACCTCCAATAGCTATAAAAGAAGGAGGAATTATAAAATTAGGTTATGACGAAGAAATAGATAAATTAAAATTAGCAACAACTGAAGGAAAAAATTGGATATTAAAGTTAGAAAATGAGGAAAAAGAAAAAACAGGAATAAAAAATTTAAAAATAGGTTTTAATAAAGTATTCGGATATTATATTGAAATTACAAAATCATTTTTCTCTCAAGTACCAACAGATAGATACATTAGAAAACAAACATTAACAAATGCAGAAAGATATATAACTGAAGAATTAAAACAATTAGAAAATCAAATTTTAGGTGCAGAAGAAAAAGTTATAACATTAGAATATAATGTATTTATAGAGATAAGAGAAGAAATAGCTAAAAATGTAAAACGATTACAACAAACAGCACTAGTAATATCTACACTAGATGTTATAACATCATTTGCACAGGTTGCTGAAGATATGAATTATTGCAAGCCAATAGTAAATAATGAAGGTAAAATAGATATAAAGGCAGGAAGACACCCTGTAATAGAAAAAATGTTAGGAGCAGGAAGTTTTGTCGATAACGATACATATTTAGATAAAGATGAAAATAGATTATCAATAATAACTGGTCCAAATATGGCAGGAAAGTCAACATATATGAGACAAGTTGCACTAATTACATTGATGGCACAAATAGGAAGTTTTGTTCCTGCAACAGAAGCAAAAATAGGTGTAGTAGATAAAATTTTTACAAGAGTTGGAGCATCAGATGATTTGAGTATGGGACAAAGTACATTTATGGTAGAGATGATGGAAGTGGCAACAATTTTAAGAGAAGCAACTCAGAATAGCTTAATTGTATTAGATGAAATAGGAAGAGGTACTTCAACATATGATGGTTTATCTATAGCATGGGCAGTAGCTGAATATATAGCAGATAAAAAGACTTGTGGAGCTAAAACATTATTTGCAACGCATTATCATGAATTAACAGAATTAGAAGAAAAGAAAGAAGGAATAAAAAATTATTCTATAGCAGTAAAAGAAAAAGGAGAAGATATTATATTTTTAAGAAAAATAGTAAAAGGTGGAACAGATGAAAGCTATGGAATACATGTAGCAAGACTTGCGGGAGTACCCAAAATTGTTACACAAAATGCAAATAATATTTTAAGAACACTAGAAAGAAAAAGCGTAATAAGTAATAAAAAACCAGAAAATAAAAATGTTGTAGAAGGCCAATTTGATATGTTTAATTATAAAATTGCTGAAGTAGCTCATGAAATAGATAAGATAGATTTAAATGGATTAACTCCAATAGAAGCATTAAATATTCTTGTAAAAATAAAAGACAAATTAAAATGATTTTATAAAATAAATAAGGATGGTAAAAATAATGGAAGAAATAGAAGAAATATTATGGAATAAAACTTCAGA
The DNA here is from genome assembly GCA_947628835.1 of uncultured Clostridia bacterium. Lineage (GTDB taxonomy): Bacteria > Bacillota > Clostridia > TANB77 > CAG-508 > CAG-269. The sequence goes on from CANRBL010000003.1 coordinate 55,269, forward strand.
TGAATTAACAAGATTGTGTAAAATAGCGCAAATAAAAGGAAGAAGTGGATATAAAAAACATAAAATAGAATTGTTGTGTAAATTTTATAGTAATGAGAATTGGGTAAAAGAAGTGTTTGATAATCTTTCAGAATATGAAAAAGAGATTATGACATGCATTATTCAAAACAAATACCATCCAGAAGAAGAACAAATACTTAAAATATTAAAAAAATACAAAAAAAATAGTTATTTATATAGTTCATCATACTTTGACCAAGATTCAAAAGTTGATTTATTTAGAATAGATAAGGGTTATATTCCTGATCAATTTAAGAAAAAATTAGACAAACTTGTGGAACCATTAAAATTAGAAATAAAACCTACTAAAACACCAATAAATGAAGAAGACTTTTATGCTAATATAGTTGGGAGAGATAAAAGAATACAAGATTTTGATGAATTTATAAAATTTATAAATGTTTCTAAAATTAAAGTGACAAAAGCCAAAAAACAAATGCCAAAATCTAGTTTATTAAAGATATATAGTAAATTGCAATATCCAGATGTATTAAAAGATGATGAAATAGAATTTGAAAAAATAAGAAGTATTGAAGATACAACTGTTTCATATGGAATAATGAGTTTATTAACACAAAGCTTAATTATAAATGTAAAAAAAGATGAATTGATAATTGAAGAATTGTTTTGTGAGGATTATCAAAAATTAAATAAAGTTGAAAAAGTAAAATATCTTTTAGAAGGATATTGTAAAGAAGATAGCATTAGAATTAATGAATGTGAAAGAATTGAAAAAAAACATTTTTATATAGAAAATAAAATACCAGAATTTGGAAAAGCAAGAAAAATGATTTTAAAGTATTTAAAAGAATGTCCAATTAATGAATGGATTGAAATGAAAGATTTTAAAAGAATTATACGATTAAATGAATATTATTTTTTGCGTAAATATACAGGCCAAGTATTGATAAAAAATGAATATTATGGGGAATATTACCAAGATGCATCATATGAAGAATTGGAGAATTCTTTTATAGATGTGGTATTTATGGAATATTTAGCAACATTAGGAATAGTAGATGTGGTTATGACAAAAAAATATGGCTATTATGATGACAGTGAGTTTTTAGAAATAGAATATTTTAGATTAACACAATTTGGAAGTTATGTTCTTGGAATGGCAAAAAATGATGAAATTATAGAGAGTGAAGAAGACGAAATAGTTGTTACCAAAAATTTTGAAATTATTATAGGTGAAACAAATAAAAAATTAGAATATGAATTATATTTTGATAGATTTTTGGATAAAAAATCAAATATGCCTCTAATATATAAATTGGATTTTAATGGTATGGCAAAAGCATTAGAATTAGGGATAAATTTTAAAGAAATATTGAAATATTTACAGTTAAACTGTAAAGGAGATATACCTACAAATGTTCAGGCTCAATTTGAAGATTGGATAAGAGATTCGAAAAAAATAAAGATAAAAAAAGTAACAATTTTAGAAGTTGATCAAACTAGCTTTGAACAAATTATTCAAAATGAAAAATTCGAGAATTATATAGAATCGATAAGAGATAGTGTAATTGTGTTAAAGAATAGCAAAATAGAAAATGTAAAAGAAGAGTTAAAAAGAAATAAAAAATTTTGTATTTAAAAACTTAGAAAAATATTAGTTACAGGTTAATGGTTTTATATAAAAATAGTTTTAAAACCATTAACCTGTAACTAATATTAAGGTTTTCCGAATAGATATTTAAGTTTCGGTTTTTTTCTAAAAAATTCGAAGTGTTATCCACAGAATTATGAAATTTATGTGAAAATGAAGAAAAACCACCGTTGTTTTAGTATAATTAACTTAAATCAAAAAAAAAGATACTAAACAAAACGCGGAGGTTTTTTCTATGGATAATTTTACCACAAATAATTTCGAAATGAAAAGAGATATTGTAAATTTTTTTAAAAAAATTTCAAATGGGTGTGATAAATCAGAAAGCAAATTCATTATGGATATGATTTATGGAATTGCAAAATCAAAAGATATTCTTTTATCAAGTATTGCAGAAGCTTTAGATGAAAAAACAAAAAAGGCTTATACAATAGATAGATTAAGTGATAACTTAACAAATGATTTATCGTCTGCAGTAGATAATAATTATTGCGATTTAGTAATGGATTCTTTAGGAGAAAATCCAGTATTTTTGATAGATGACAGCGATATAATTAAGCCATTAGGGGAAAAATTTGAAGATTTAGGAATAGTAAGAGATGGTTCAAGCAGAAATAAAAGTTTTGAAAAAGGATACCATCATACAGAAATAGTAGGTTTAACAAAGAATATGAAACAACCAATAAGTGTATTTTCAAAAATACATTCATCAACGCAAAAAGAGATTATGTATCAGCAAATGCGATAACGTTTGAAGGAATAGATAAAGTAGTAGAAATGTTAGACAAAAGAAAAATAAAATGGATATTTGTAAATGATAGAGGGTACGATAGTAATGAAATATTCAAGTATTACTGGAAAAAGAAACAATATTTTGTAATAAGGCTAACGGAGAAAAGAAAGATATATAAAGACCACAAATGGTATAAAATAACAACAATAAGAGATGCATACAAAGGAAAGATCAAAATGAATATAATGTTTCAAGGAGAAAAAAAAGAATGTATGGTAAGTGCAATAAAAGTACAAATAACAGCAGAAAAGAAATGGATAAATTTAATATTTGTGTATGGACTTTCAGAAAAGCCAATGATGGTTGCAAGTAATATGCCAATAAAAGAAAAAGAAGATGTAATAAAGATAGTAAGATGTTATATAGATAGATGGAGAATAGAAGAATATTTTAAATTCAAGAAACAAGAATATAAATTTGAAAATACAACTTTCTCTGCTTTGACAGACACACTTTACATAATGCATAAACCTATATTAAATAGGTTTATTAAAAGATGTCAAAAAAAAATGGAATTGATAAAACTTGTAAATAAATATACATATTTTACCAATTCTGTTTAGTTTTTTAAATTATTTTTGCAAAAAACCGAAACTTAAATAGATACTATATTGACAAATTTATGATTTTGAATTAATATAGATAAGTAAATTTTACAAAAGGAAGGAGACAAAAGGTTATGGAAGAAAAAGAAGTACTATTAACACAAGAAGGGTTTAATAATTTAGAAAAAGAGTTAGAATATCTAAAGACAGAAAAGAGAGGAGAAATAGCTGAAAGAATAAAAATTGCTTTAGGATTTGGAGATTTATCTGAAAATTCTGAATATGATGAGGCAAAAAATGCACAAGCAGAGAATGAAGCAAAGATAGCGGAATTAGAAAATAAAGTAAGATATGCGAAAATTATTGATGAATCTGAAATAGATACAAAAACTGTTCAAGTAGGTAATTCAGTAAAGGTATATGATGAAGAATTTGATGAAGAAGTAGTGTATACTATTGTAGGGTCTACTGAAGTAAATTTAGTAGAAAATAAAATTTCCAATGAATCACCACTAGGTAAAGCATTAATAGGAGCTAAAAAGGGAGCTGTAATTGAAGTAGAAGCACCTGGAGGAGTGTCAAAATACAAAATATTATCAATAAAAAAATAATAATATAATAGAATTTTTTTTTAGTTACTACATATAATTTAACTACTTAAGTGTTGTAGGAGGATATAAATATGGGAGATAAAGGACTGGATTTTAGGCATAAAGAAGTAGTTAATATAAATGATGGTAAAAGATTAGGCTATGTACAAGATGTATGTGCTGATTTGGAAAGTGGAACAATAACATCTATAATAGTTCCAGGAGGAAATAATAAGTTACTTAGTATTTTTGCTTCTAATAATGATATTGTTATTCCATGGCAAAATATAAAATGTATAGGTGATGATATTATTTTAGTAGAAATATAAATTACATTCATACATATAAATAAAAAAATTCATAAAAAATATTGTCAAAAAGCGATTTTAGTGATATAGTATCACTGTTAAAAAATAAACATTTAAGGAGAAGATACGAATGAGTGTATTGAACAAAATTTTTAAATCTTATAGTGAAAAAGAAGTAAAGAGAATAATGCCAATTGTTGAAAAAATAAATGGGCTAGAAGGAGAAATGTCAAAATTAAGCGATGAACAATTAAGAGGTAAAACGGAATATTTCAAAAAAGAATTAGAAAATGGAAAAACTTTAGATGATATTTTACCAGAGGCATTTGCAGTTGTAAGAGAATCTGCTAAAAGAGTGTTAGGAATGAGGCATTTTGATGTGCAATTAATAGGTGGAATAATTTTACATCAAGGAAGAATTGCAGAAATGAAAACAGGAGAAGGAAAAACATTAGTTGCAACATTGCCAGTGTATTTAAATGCACTTACAGGAAAAGGAGTACATGTAATTACAGTTAATGATTACTTAGCAAAAAGAGATAGTGAATGGATGGGAAAATTATATAAATTTTTAGGGTTAACAGTAGGATTGGTTATAGCAGGAATGGAACCAGATGCTAAGCAAAAAGCTTATAACTGTGATGTAACATATGGAACAAATAATGAATTTGGTTTTGATTATTTAAGAGATAATATGGTTATATATAAAAATCAATTAGTTCAAAGAGGATTACATTATGCAATAGTTGATGAGATAGATAGTATTTTAGTTGATGAAGCAAGAACACCACTTATAATATCAGGTAGAGCAAATGAATCATCAGATTTATACAAAAAAGCAAATAGTTTTGTTAGAAAATTAGAGGCTAAAGTTATAGTAGAAGAAGATGTAAAAGATTTTGACCAAGCTGAAGATAATGAAAAATATGATTATATAGTAGACTTAAAAGCAAAATCTGCATCATTAACACAAAAAGGTATAGCAAAGGCAGAAGAGGAATTTGGATTAGAAAATTACAGTGATTTAGAAAATTCAACACTTGTACATCATGTAACACAAGCTTTGCGTGCACATGGTGTAATGAAAAAAGATATAGATTATATAGTAAAAGATGGGCAAGTATTAATTGTAGATGAATTTACAGGACGTATTATGTATGGTAGAAGATATAATAATGGATTACACCAAGCAATAGAAGCAAAAGAACACGTAAAAATAGCAGGAGAATCAAAAACGCTTGCAACAATAACATTCCAAAATTTCTTTAGAATGTATGAAAAATTATCAGGAATGACTGGTACAGCTATGACAGAGGCATCAGAATTTGAGGAAATATATGGATTAGATGTTGTTGCTATACCAACAAATAAACCAGTAGCAAGAAAAGATGAAAATGATGTAATATATAAAAATGAAGATGCAAAATTCAGAGCAATTGTAAAAAGTATAAAAGAAAGTAATGCAAAAGGACAACCAGTATTAGTTGGTACTGTATCAATTGAAAAATCAGAAAAATTAAGTAAAATACTTAATAAAGAAGGAATAAAACATGAAGTATTAAATGCTAAATATCACGAAAAGGAAGCTGAAATAATAGCACAAGCTGGTAAATTTGGAGCAGTTACAATTGCAACAAATATGGCAGGACGTGGTACAGATATTATGCTAGGAGGAAATAGTGAATTTTTAGCAAAACAAGAAATGAGAAGAAATAGAGTACCAGAAGTATTAATAGAAGAATCAAACACATATTATGAAACTGATGACCAAGATATAATTAGAGCAAGGCAACAATTTAAGGAATTAGAAGAAAAATATGAAAATGAAATAAAAGAAGAAAAGAAAAAAGTAGAAGAAGCTGGAGGTCTAAAAATAATAGGAACTGAAAGACACGAGTCAAGAAGAATTGACAATCAGTTACGTGGACGTAGTGGACGTCAAGGGGATATTGGAGAATCTAAATTTTATATTGGTCTTGATGATGATTTAATGAAAATATTTGGTGGAGAAGTTATTACAAAAATGTTCGATAGATTAGGTGCAGATGAAGATATGCCAATAACTGCAAAACCAATATCACATGCAGTTGAAAATGCACAGAAAAAAGTAGAGAGTAGAAACTTTACAACGAGAAAAAATGTATTAAAATATGATGATGTAATGAATGTACAAAGAGAAGTTATTTATGGTCAAAGAAGACAAGTATTAGATGGAGAAGATTTACATGAAAGTATATTAGGAATGATAGATTCAGTTGCAGAGAATGTTGTTTTGTCTTATTATGAACAGGATGAAAAAGGTAAAGCTACTTTAGATGTAGAGGCATTGACAACAGAAATATTAAATATATTTGCAATTGATATGACAAACTTTATAAAAGATAATACAAACGATTCAGCTAAAGTAATAGAAGAATTGAAGAAATTGGCACATGAAAAATATATTGAAAAAGAAGGAGAAATAGGAGAAGAAATAAGAGAACTTGAAAGAGTCGTAATGTTAAAAGTTGTTGATCAAAAATGGATGGATCATATTGATAATATGGAAGAATTAAAAGATGGTATAGGTCTTAGAGCATATGGTCAAAAAGATCCTGTACAACAGTACAGACAAGAAGGTTCAGAAATGTTTGATGATATGATTGCTGATATACAGACAGATGTAGTAAAAATATTAATGAATATTCGTAAACAAAAAGAGGTAAGAAGAGAAGAAACTGCTAAAATTACAGGTGCTGCATTACAAGCTATAAATAGTGTAGATAGTGGTAAAACGATTAAAGATACTGAAGCCAATAAGACTGTTATAAATGAAGAGCCAAAAATAGGAAGAAATGATCCTTGTCCATGTGGTTCGGGCTTGAAGTATAAGAATTGTCATGGAAAGAATGCTTAAATAATGAATTACAAGATATTTTCAAAACTTGAAAAATAATGGAAAAATTCAGTTTGTTAGAAAAAATATAATATGCGAACAAAAAGTATTGAAAATAAAGGAATGTAGACATAGTATATATGTTGACATTCCTTTTTTGCTGTATAAGAATATAAAAAAGATTGTAATATATTGACTATATTGTTATAATAAAAAAGAAAAAGTGGGGTGAACAAAGTGAAAGATACAATAATATATTTAGTTAGACATGCTGAAACTGTTAAGGAAAATGGCATTAGAAATACAAATGAAAATTCTCAAATGATTAATGAAAAAGAAATCTTATCAGTAGAAGGAGAAGAACAAGCAAGAAAGTTAAGTGAAAATAATGAATTGAAAAATTTAGATATTATATGGTCAAAATAAATTTTTTGACAAAATACTTAAAGAGTATGAAGGAAAAAGAATTGCAGTAATTAGTCATGGAGGTTCAATAAAGTTCTTTTTGTTAAATTGGTGTACGGTAAATGAAAATGTAAAACTTGTTTATAAAGAAGATACAGTATTAAATATAAAATCACCATGTTTATTAAAATTAACTTTTAGAAAAAATGAATTGATTAATTTAGAACAAATAGATTAATTGAAAGCCATAAAATGTATGTTTATTATATTTATGTAAAGCATACAATTAAAATAAGAAAGTTTAATCTTTATTACTGGACTATAATTTAGAAATTGTAAATAAATTAGAATAATAGAACATTTTATGACCAAGCTTGTTGAAAAAATAAAAAAGTTATATTATTATTATATTAGAAAAAGGAAGTGTATTTTTTGCAAAAAAAATTTATAGTGCAAACTAGACTTAGCAAAGCTAATTTTATAAAAAGAGAAGATTTGGTATGGTGCCAAAATTTTTAATGAAAAAAAACTTTGGTGTGTTTTTTTATTTGTTGGAGGTGGCAAGTCTGGAAGTGTTAAAATAGTAAAGGAGAGATTATATGAACGAAAAAACAATAACTTTTGAACAAATCGAACAACGATTAAAAAATAAACCTCAAGAGCAATGGACAAAAGATGATGTATTTGATAGATATGTTGGGTACGGAAGTCCAGAAGAAGTAGAAAATCCAGAAGTGCAAAAACTTTTTATAAAACATGTTTTTTTTGATGAACTAATTAATTTAGTAAATAATGTTATTACAGATAAAGAAGTTATAGAAAAGATACTTAACAGCAATATATTTGAAAAAAAAGAATTAAAAAAAATAAGAGGGAAAATAAAAGAAATAAAAATTTTTGATATAGAAGATGACAATATTGATGAGCTAAAAGAAGTATCAATTATATTTGAGGAAAAAGATACTTCAAAACAGATAAAGATAAAAGATTTTGTTCTTACATCTGATACAGATAACTATTTAAAAGATAGAAAAAAATATAATAACACAAATATAACAGCAATTGTTGAAAAAAAAGATGATAATTTAATTTTAAAATGTTTGTGTACGAAAGATAATAGTGAGGATTGATAAATAATGAATTTATATGAAAAATCAGTAAAAATTGATAAAGAGAAAAGAATGTGGTTACATAGAAATAAACATTATGGAGATATAGGATGGAAAGTTTTAGGATTTGATAAGAATGATTTTAGTGACAAAAATGGATGCTATATTTCTGTAGGTTGTTGTTCTGGAAAATTAGAATTAGAATCTTTTCAAAAAATTCAAAAATCTGAAAACAAGAAAAAAATGTTTGAAGATATATATTATAATGAGGTTTCAAGAGAAAAACCAAGAGTTAGGCATTTCTTATATAAATTTTTATTTGAATTTGAAAAAGGTGATTATATTGTAATTCCAAGTGAATTTTCAAGTACATTTAGTGTCTTTCAAATTGAATCAGATGTATTGGATTATAATAATAATCAAGTAAAAAGAAGTATAAAAATAGCAGGAGAAAATATTGAAAAAATAATTTCTGAAAAAAGAGATTTTAAATATTTTAGAAAATTAAAACCTATAAGAATAAATATTTCACGTAGAGATTATGCTCGTGGAGCATTAAGCTCTGAATTAAAGTTTCAAGGAACAACAAAAGAATTATCAGAAGAAGCAAAAGAAAATTTGATAAATGCAGTAGAAGCGAATAGACCAATATCATTTTATAGTATTGCTATGAAATCTTTAACTACCGAATTATTGAAAGTAATTGAAACAATAACACCTGAACAATTTGAAAGTATGATTGAATGGTACTTTAAAAAAATAAAGGCTGATGAGGTGGAGATTCTCCCTAAAAATTACTCAAATAAAAAAGGTAAGGAAGATGCTGATATAAAAGCTACTTTTGAAAATTTAAAATTACAAATTTATGTACAAGCAAAACATTATAAAGGAAAGGCAGATTTAAAATGGGCAAATAATCAACTAAAGGAATATAAAGAAATCAAAGATATGTCATTTAAGGATAATAGATATTCTATAATATATTGGATTATATGTTCTGCGGAAGAAGCGAATACTGAAGTAGTTGATGAAAATATTAGGGTGATAAGAGGAGAAGAATTTGCTGAAATGCTTTTAAAAGTTGGATTGCAAAATATAGATGAGGCTTTATAGTTACTAAATATAATTTAATAGGAGTAAATTATGGAACTATACGAAAAAAATGGAAATATATTATACATATTAAATGTATTAAAAAAATATAGTGATGAAGAACATA
>CANRBL010000004.1 GCA_947628835.1 uncultured Clostridia bacterium
TTGTAATTTTTTCCACTCAAAAAGCAGAAGTTACCTAACTTGTATCATAAATTGACACAAGGTAACTCCTGCGTTTTTCTTTATTCAATTTTATTTTTTTATTTAATAAACATAATGTGTGTGTGTGTGTGTACAGCCTCAAGGCTTCTAGCTCTTTTCTTTATTTTGTCTTTTTTCATTTGTTTTCCACTCCTTTTTTTCTTATTTTGTACTTTCATTTATATCTTACAATAATTTTATTTATGAGTCAATACCTTTTACAATAGATATTTCATTACTAGTTACAGGTTAATGGTTTTAAAAGGATAAATTTCTAAAAGCTTTTCCAATCACATTCGTCATTTCATTCAAATTCTTATATTTCTATGCTTTTAACACTATTTTTATATAAAACCATTAATTAATAACAATATTTCATTTAACTGTGAATTGTAACATATATTTTAATAATCCGACACATTTATCGTAGGATAACTAAATTCTTGACCATTTTCTGTAAACTGATACCTTTCTATATGATTTTGATTAAAATTATTTGAACCTTTAAGAAAGTATCTATATCTATTTTTATCTGACAACTTACCACCATTAGTAATTATAGGGTCATCCCATGTAACATCTACTGCATACCATATACCATCTACTTTAACATAATTCCATGAATGACTTTCTGTTACATTCTCTGAGTTTGTTCCTGTTCCAATAACCATGACACAATCTATTCCCATAGAATTTAATAAATACTTAAAAGCCTTTGCATATCCTTCACATACACATTCTCTATTTACTAATGCACCATAGATATTATAAATATTATCTTTTGAAATAGTATTTTCATAATTTATTGTATCTACTAAATAATTATGAACTTTAAGTATTTTTTGATATTCTGTACCAGTTGTATTATTAACAATATAATTTTTAACGCTTTCTATAGTTTGTATATATTCACTTAACTGTTGTTGTGATAATATTCCATCAATATAATAGTTTGCTTCATTACCTGAATTTATATATACATCATATGTTGTTTTTCCCTTGTATGTTGTACTACTTATATTTAAATACATTTTTCTAGGCTCCAAATAAAATACATCCGGATTATCGTATAAAAACGCTTCCATCGCTGATTGATAATAATTTTTTAATTGTTCCTGTCCATTTTGATTTTGTAAGATATCACTAAAAGCTTCTCCAAAATCAACTTGATATGTACCATTTTTCATTTTTTCTTTACTATTTTGCAATCCATTATAGATTTTTTTTGAATATTCATTCAATTGATTATAAAGCATATTTTCTTTTATATTTGAAAACGTTCCTACAATTTGCTCTTGCATTTCATTTTTTTCATCTGAATCTTGCTGTGTATTTAATGGAATTTGGAGTATCTCAGGAACTGTTAATAGTTCTTCTTCATTACTTTTTTTATCCTCATCTGTAAACGTTCCTTCATAAAATGCATTTTCTATTTTCATTATATTTCCATTTGCTACTAAATCATTATACAGATCTGTACCAACTATATACATACCTGCAACTACAAAAATAATTAAAAATAATAATATAATTGTTATTATGTTTCCATGATCACTTTTCATAGTTTTTACCTCTCTCTATTATTTACATTTTTATTATAACATCAATTCATTAAAGAGTAAAGACACCCTAAAAAGGATGCCCTTACTAATAAATTTACACTTATTACCTCAATAATAATCTAGTAATGATACCTTCTAAATTAGCAATTCTTAATTCTAATTTTAAAAGGTCTAAACTAGTTGCCGTTGGCTGTTTTATCAATTTTTTAATAATTTTTGCCATGTATTTGGCCGCTTCCTCATCATTACTAAATTCTTCTTGTAAGCTACACTCTTGTTCCCATAACGTTTCACTGACTATCCTCCGATTTGCCAGTACTCTTCCATCGATTTTTCCTTCCACGATTTCTATTACACGTTGCCAGAATTCTTCTTCTGTTTCTTTATCCCTTAGATTAATATTGTACAACTTTCGAACTTCTAAGACTAACTTATTTAAGTTTGTCATATTCAAACCTCCTTTTCTGAAAAAAAGCATATTAGCTAGAAACTCTTATATTATATCACATATCAATTATTTTGTCATTATTTTTAGTATAATTTTCTATTTTTTGCAAATAATATTATAAATTTAAAATGTATTTAAGAAAAGTTTGTTCACTTAAGAAAGGAGATTGATAAAATATGAATCTTAAGCAAATAATCAAAAAAATATTTACCTATAATCCCAACAATGAATATAACTTTTCAATATTAGAAGATAGTATAGGTCCAAACAAGCCTGAAGACAAGCAACAATCAGAAAAAATTTTCCCTCGTTTAGATTTAAATATTCAAAGTATAGAAACAAAATATAATCTTTTAATTAATAGTGATGTAATATTAAAACAATTTACTTTAAATGCAAGAGGTAAACAATACAATGCATTTATATTATATATAGATGGAATGGTAGATACAACACTTGTGAACGATTTTTTACTAAAACCATTAATGCTCAGAAATCAAAATAATTTATTTGATGGTAATCAAAACAAAATACTATCAGAATCAGTTTCAAATAATGTTACTGTTAGAAAAATAAAAAAATTCAATTTAGCAGAATACGTTGAAACTTGTTTAGTTCCACAAAATAGTGTAAAAAAAGTACAAGAATTTGCTGATGCAATATCTGGAGTTAATTCTGGTGATTGTGCTTTATTTATAGACACCTTAGATATTGCTTTTGATGTTGATGTAAAAGGATTTAAACAAAGAAGTGTTGATACACCTACAAATGAAATTATTATAAAAGGTCCTCATGAAGCATTTGTTGAAAATATTAGAACTAATACTTCACTTGTAAGACGAATTGTAAATAATGAAAATCTAATTATAGAAAATTTAGAAGTTGGTAAAATAAGCAAAACAAAATGTGCTGTATGCTATATGAAAAATATAACTAATTCTAGTTTAGTTGCTGAAGTTAAATATAGAATGAATAATATTGATATTGACTCATTACTATCTAGTGGTCAACTAGAACAATTGATAGAAGATACCGATATGTATGGTATTCCCCAAATTTTATCTACAGAGCGTCCAGACAAAGCTACCAAATATTTATTACAAGGTCGAGTTGTTGTTATAATAAATGGTAACCCTTATTGTTTAATTATGCCTGCAACACTTATAGATTTCTTATCTTCTCCAGAAGATACTAATTTAAGTACTTTATTTGCTAATTTTTTAAAAGCATTAAGAATTATTGCTGTTGTACTTACATTATTATTACCTGGTATGTATATTGCAGTTACTAGCTTCCATCAAGAAATTTTACCAACCGAAATTCTTTTTTCTACATTAGCAGCTCGTGAACAGGTTCCCTTTCCTATAATTTTTGAATTATTAATTATGGATTTTTCTTTTGAATTAATAAGAGAAGCCGGTCTACGCGTGCCATCTCCTATTGGACCTACAATAAGTATTGTTGGTGCTTTAATATTAGGTGATGCTGCAGTTAATGCAAATATAGTTAGTCCAATACTAATTATTGTTGTTGCTATTACAGGTATTTCATCTTTTGCTATACCAGATTTTTCTTTTGGTTTTCATTTAAGAGTATATAGGTTTGTATTTACTTTATTAGGTTTTACAGCTGGCTTTTTAGGTATTGGATTAGGAATATATGTTTATATATGTTTAATTTGTAATATAAAATCTTTTGGTGTTCAATATACAGCTCCATTTGCTCCTGCTATGAATAGCAAAAATAATGGATATTTTATTCCACCAATATGGAAACAAGAATATCGTGCAACATTTTTATCACCAAAAAAAGAAAAAGCTCAATCTCATATTAGTATGAAGTGGAAAAATAATTAAGTGTTTATCTAATATACACTTAAGAAAGGATATATAAATTATGACAAATAATAAAATTGGCAACTTTGAAGCAATTGCATTAATACTAACAATAGTTATAAACCATACAGTTCTTACATTACCTAAAACAATTGTATCTACAACAAAATCATCTTCATTAATAAATATTGTATATGTTGGAATAATTGCTATATGTATTTCTATCTTAATTTGTAATTTGTTAAAAAAATTTGTTGGCTTTGATATAATAGATGTTGCTACATTTTTAGGTGGAAATACTTTAAGAAATATCCTTGGAATACTATTTATTGTATATTTCTTGTTTTCAGCTGGTTCTTTATTGCATAATTTTTGTAGTTGTTTACAAATTGCTTTTTACTCTTTAACAAATATACTATTTTTGATATTACTTTTCTTAATTGTAGTTTATATAACTTGCAATTTTGGATTTAATTCTATTATAAAAACAAATCTTTTAATAGTTCCAATTGCTTTACTAAGTATAGTATTTTTGTTTATAGCAAATACAAAGAATTTTAACTTGCAAAGAATTTTTCCAATTTTGGGAGATGGATTTAGTGCTACTTTTGTTTCTGGTCTAAGTAATTTAGTTGCTTTTAGTGGAATTGTTTTCCTATATTTTTTACCACCATATCTAAAAGAAAGTGAAAAATTAAAAAAAATTGCTGTATCATCTGTGATAATTTCTTTAGTCTACTTACTATTATCTATATCAACTATTTTGTTTATGTTTAACTTTTTTACAGCAACTGAAGAACTAATGCCATTATACTCAGCAGCAAGATATATAGAATTTGGAAACTTTTTCCAACGACTTGATTCAGTATTTTTATTAATATGGATTATGTCTCTTGCTTGCTATGTTTCCATTCTTGTAATTTTTTCAATGAGTATTATGAAAAAAATTACAAATATAAAACATTATAATAGTACGATTTACCCGTTTTTATTAATAATTCTAGGTGTTAGCCTGTTACCTTCTAATGCATCAATTGCTAATTTATTTGAAAATGTTATTTATAAATATGCATACTTTATATTAGTTTTAGGTATTAGTCTAACTGTACTAATCTTGGCAAATTTAAAACATAGTAAAATTCCAGAAAGTAGTAATTTAAAAGAATATAAATAGGTTTGGAGGTATTATGAAAACAAATAAAACTGTAAAAAAAATCTTTATACTATTATTAGTAATAATATTTATTTATGCATTCTCTAAATCATATACAACACATAGTATAGATAATTTATCTTACGCAATAGCTATGGGTATTGATACTGCTGATTCTGATCCAGAAAAATTAAAAATTACTTTCCAACTTTCTACAATTTCATCTTCTGGCGATTCTGGCTCTGCACAAAATTCAACTGTTACAAATGTTGTAGAAGCTTCATCTATTGATTCTGCTATTAATTTAATGAATGCATATATTGATAAAGAATTAAATTTAGCACATTGTAAAATTATAATCATATCAGAAGAGGTTGCTTCTAAAGGTATTGCTACTGAAATTTATAGTTTAATTAATAATACTCAACTTAGACCTACCGCAAATGTTGTAATAACCAAATGTACTGCAAATGATTACATTAAAAATTCTGAATCTGACTTAACTAAATTGGTTACAAAATATTATTCTTTGTTTCCTGATTCTAGCAAATTTACAGGATATACAACAACTACAACAATTGGAGATTTATTTAATGGATTTTCTTCCTATAAATATAACAATACTGCTATTTTAGGAGGATTAAATAATCCCGAAATAGAAACAGATGATACTCATAATACTTCTGGTGGTGATTTTGATATTACTTCTGGTCAATCTCCTATTATTGGTGAACGTGGTACAGAAAATTTTGGTCTTGCTGTTTTTGATGGTGATACTTTAGTTGGTGAATTAACTGCTATAGAAACTTTATGTCATTTAATAATATCTAATAAAGTTGACTCTTTTTTAATTGCAGTACCTGACCCTAATGATAATGCTAGTACAATTGATATGTCTGTTTCTCCAAAAAAGAATTCAAAAATTAGTGTTGATATTGTTAATGGTATGCCCTATATAAAGGTTCATGTATTTTTAAATGCTAAAATTTTCACAATTAATCAAAACTCTAATTATACAAATTCTAATAACCTTGACGATTTATCTAATTATGCAAATATCTATTTAAAAAATCAAATTACAGATTATTTGTATAAAACTTCTAAAGAATTAGAATCTGATATTGATGCTTTTGGTAATTATGCAATTAGACATTTTACAACTTTTACAGAGTGGATTGATTATGGCTGGCTGGATAACTATAAAAATTCTTTTTTCGATATTAATGTCGATACTAATGTTCAATCTAGCTTATTACTAACTGAAAGTTAGTCTTTATGGAGGTATTATGAAAACTTTATTTATTAATATTATTTTTTTACTTTTTACTGTTTTTATTTTTATTAGAATAATATCTTATGCTTTATATGAAATTAAAGAAGAAAATAATAGTTTTGGTGGTATTTCTTTAATTGTGCTAACTTTTTTTAGCATTATATTTGCTGATATTATGGTTTGGATAAGCTAAATATGTCAATTTAAAATATTAATATTTTTTATACAATAATTCATTTTTTTAGTAAATTTTTCTATTATTAATTGTAACAACTTATATTTTTTTCAATATAATAATTGTATATTTGAATGCTATTATTTATGGAGGTCCTTATGTGTGGTTTTGTTGGTTTTGTAAACTATAAAAAAGATGTTTCTAATGATAAAAATATACTAGAACAAATGAATAATACGTTATCTAATCGTGGACCAGATGAAGAAGGTTATTACATAAAAAAACATGTTGCTTTAGGCCATAAAAGGCTTATTGTAATTGACCCAGATGGTGGTAAACAACCAATGATTGAAACGTATTCTTTTGGTGAATATGTTATTTGTTATAATGGACAAATTTATAATACAAAAGAACTTAGAAAAATTTTAGCAAAGAACGGTTTTTCTTTTAATGGTCATTGTGATACAGAAGTTCTTCTAAAAAGCTATATTCATTTTGGTAATGATGTTGTTAATCATTTAAATGGTATTTTTTCTTTTGCAATATGGAATAGTAAAAATGATGAGTTATTTTTAGCAAGAGATCATTTCGGTATTAAACCTCTATTTTATACTGAATATGATGGTAACTTAATATTTGGTTCTGAAATAAAGGCTTTATTTAAATATCCTGGAATTAAAAAGATTATTGATAGACAAGGTATTGGAGAATTATTTGGAATTGGACCTAGTCATACTCCTGGTACTACTGTTTTTAAAAATATTTTTGAACTAAAACCTGCTCATTTTGCTATTTATAATAAGTCTGGATTGCATATTAAAAATTATTGGAAACTTGAAAGTAAAGAACATACAGATAATTTTGAAACTACTTGTGAAAAAGTTTCTTTTCTTTTAGATGATGCAATAAAAAGACAATTAGTTTCTGATGTTCCTTTGTGTGTTATGCTTTCTGGCGGATTGGATTCTAGCATTATAGTTGCTTATGCTAGTAACTATTGCAAATCTCAAGGTTTACCACCTTTAGAAACATTTTCTGTTGATTATGTTGATAATGATAAAAATTTTGTTAAAAGTGATTTTCAACCTAATTCTGATAACTACTATATTGATATAATGAAAAAATCTTTTAATACTAATCATCATACTATAGTAATTGATACTCCTGAACTTGCTTCTACTTTAAAAGATGCAATGATTGCTAGAGATTACCCTGGTATGGCTGATGTTGATTCTTCTTTCCTACTATTTTGTAAACATATTAAAGAACATGCTACTGTTTGCTTGTCTGGTGAATGTTCAGATGAAATATTTGCTGGATATCCTTGGTTTTTTCGTGAAGATGCTTTAAATAGTAATACTTTTCCTTGGTCTATTGCTATAAAGGAAAGACAGGAAATTTTGAATAAAGACATCGCTTCTAAGGTTGATTTAAAAAGTTATATTGATTATCGTTATAATGAAAGTTTATCTAATGTTACTATTTTAGATACAGACTCAAAAGATACTGCCGAAAAAAGAAAAATTTCTTTTCTTACTATGAATTGGTTTATGCAAACTCTTTTAGATAGGTCTGATAGAACTTCTATGTATAATGGCTTAGAACTTAGAGTTCCTTTCTGTGATTATAGATTAGTTGAATATTTATGGAATATTCCTTGGGAAATGAAAGCTTTAAATGGTAGAGAAAAAGGTTTACTTAGATATGTTGTTAAAGATATTTTACCTGATGAAATAGTTGATAGGAAGAAAAGCCCTTACCCAAAAACTCATAATCCTAATTATCTTTCTAAAGTTAAAAGTATGCTTTCAGATATTATGCGAAAACCTGATGCACCTATAAATAACTTGCTAAATAGACAGTATATACTTGATATTATTGCTACTGATGGTAATGCTTTTTCTCGCCCTTGGTTTGGGCAACTTATGACCCGGTCCTCAACTTATGGCTTATCTTTGTCAAGTTAATATGTGGCTTGAAATGTATCAGCCTAAAATTGAGTTGTAGCTCCTAATCATACTTAATTAAAGAATAGCTAAAATCTGCTATTCTTCTTTTTTATATCCATATTTTTATTATTTCATTATTGTTTTTATTATTAACTCAGTAAATAAATTTTTTTTATTATTTTCTGTAAATGTTTTAATTTGCTTTAGTATTTCTTATTTGTAATTATTATTTTATATTAAATACTATTAAAGGAAGTTCCATTTCATTTTTTGTCAATCCACAGTGTGTTGATTTTTTTTCATTTTTACCTTTTAATTCTCTATCAAAATAATTTTCTAAAACAATAATAAAATCTGAAATAGCTATTGCTATATAATTTCCTATAAAGTCATCAATTTTTTTATGCTGTTTTCCTTTTCCCATTAAACCAGAATCTAAAAACTCTTTTTTATTATAAAGAATATATTTTTCATTAAATTCTTTTTTAAATATTTCTTCAAATTTTTTCTTTTTTTCTTCTTTCACAAAGAAACTTATCATTCTCGATTCCAAAAAAGGTGGCATAATTAAACAATTTTGTATTTCTGGCAATTCTAAAATACTAATTTTTTCTTTAATATCATTATGTCCATGGTCTGCTGAAATTAGCAGTAATGTATTGGTTCCTTTTAACTTATTAATTAATTTTTGAAAATATTCTTCAGTTTCTTGTATAAATTTTTTTGTTTCATTAGAATAACATCCATTCTTATGTATAATTTCATCTGGATTATCACTGTATGCAAATATAAAATTTTGGTTTTTATCATTATTGCAAATTGCTAAAATTCCTTCACACATTTCATCTATGTTATTTGCATTTATTGTCAACTTTGTTTTCTTTTTACAATAATTTGGCACAATTTCACACACTGTCAGATTATTGTTTTGTTCTAATATTTGTGTGTAAATATTCTTATATCCTATTATATCTGATATTTTTTTATCCTTTATTTTAATCTGTTCTCCATTTGAATCATCTATTTCAGGAAGTACATCAATATATTTCCCATATTCTTTAAAATATTGTGTCCAAGCTATCCATGCAGTTTCAATAGGTGGCTTTCCAGAATAATATGTAGTCATAGCAGCAGTTGTAGTAGTTGGAAATACACTTGTAATATTACATAGTTTATTTCTATTAAATAGTCCTTTCGGAGAATTCTTAGACAATATATTTTCTCCCATCCCATCTAAAATAACTAATACAATATTATTATAGTCTTTATTTATTACTTCTTTAATTTCAGTTAATTCAGGAAACTCAGATTTTACATTATATTTTTTTAAAATAGATGTTATTAAGTTAAGTATAGACTTATTATAATTAGGTAGCATAATCTTATTATCCATATTATTAAATCTTCTCTCCATTTCATAGAAAATAATTTATATTTATTTTAACATTTAAATTTTCTTTTGTAAACTATACTAAAGCAAAGAAGAGCCCATTTAGACTCCTCTTTACTTTTCACTAAACTCATTCTTTAAATTTTCTCATTACTATTAAATCATTAACTGAAATAAATATTTCATCTTTTTATATTTTTTTAGATTTTAATAAAATTATATTTTATATCAAAAAATTCAAGTATTTTTGATACTTCTTTTGGATTAAAAGTTACTGTTAAGGTATTTATATTTGGATGAAAAGCCACTTTTTCATAATTTAATATATCCTCATCAATAACAAATATAACATCTGTTTTTTCGATATTTATAACATTAAATATCGAAACAGATCCTTTCTTTGTTCCAAGTTTTTCATTTAAAGCATCTTCATCTCCAAAACTTAATCTTGTTTCTCCTAATAAATTTTGTAAAATTTTCAAATCGCTCCTTTTTTCTATTGGTAAAACCAATAAATAGTATTGACTTTTATTGCTATTTTTTATAAAAAGGTTTTTACATATTACTGCATCAAAATCTAAATTATATTTTTCATTATCCTCACAAGTAAATAATGGTGGATGTTCTATTATCTCATATTTAATATCTAGTTTTTCTAATAATTCATATACCTTATTCTCCATATCTTTTTATAACTCCTTTTTAATTTTTCTTTCAATTAATTATTGAAATTTAGTTATATTGTCAATTTTTCCTGCAAAATAAGGTGTATCTTTTCCTTCTTCCTTTAAAAAGATTGCAAATGTATCATCTATCAAAAATTCTCTTACTTCATCAACCATCATTACCGATTCATTCTCTACCATCATTCCTGCTTCGCTTTTTATTTTTCCTCCTGTTCTATCTAATTCAAATTCTATTGTTTGAATTGCTTTTTCTATCTCATAAACATCTCCATTAGAAAATAAAAATTCTTTATTTTCTATCTCTGTAAATTCATTTTTCTCTTTTAGTTTTATATTTGGAATTTTCAATATTTCTCCTTCTTGAATTTTGCTATTCCCCTCATATTTTTCTTCTTGTTTTAACATATTATTATATATTTCATTAAAAGTTTTCCCTTGTGGATTTTTACATAAAATCACTTCATCTTCTTGTTTTGTCTTTAATTTTATTGCAAAATCATCTTTTGAATTATAATATAATACATTAACTTGATTTTTTAATTCTTCTGTTTCTTCTTTTATTCCAAAATATTTTATATTTTCATATTTTCCAAACTTACCTAATTCTAAATCTTCAAATGCCTTTTCAAATTGAAATTCTTTTTTTAACATTGCATATAAGAAATAGTCTTTAGAATCTCTATTTTCCCACTCAAAATCATCTAAAATGTCGCTTGTTTCATTAAATTTATCTTTTATAGCTTTTTCTATTTCTTCCTTTAATTTAAGTGATGGAGTTCCTACCTTTTTGTAATAATATTTATCTGAAATATCGCTTGTTTTAAATGTTTCTTTGTTTAAATTTTCTATTACCTTTAGTTGAGGACTAAAAACAATATCTTGCTTTGCTAAATCATTTTTCAAGTCATTCCAAATTAATTGAAACGTACCACACCATATTGTATCATCTTGAATTTCATCTTCTAATGATAAAACTGTTGTTATTCCGTTCTGCATTATAATGTTTTTGCTCTGTATTACTTTTATTTGTATTGTTATATATTTCTTTTAATAAAATTATTCCTACTATAATGATTAATATAATAATTTTTTTCTTCATAACATCTACCCCTCCACATCATTTAATCTCATTTCTGGTATTCCAATATAGACATCTCTATCTCCATCTAAAGAATTTCGTTTTATAATTGTATAACTATCATAGAAATATATCATTGAACCACCCTCTTTATACATATCACTTACAATAATACTTTTAGAATCTCTTTCTGCTTGTTCAATTATTTTTTCCATTGTTACTTTATCGTTTTTTAATGCTTCTATTAAATCCATTTTTTGATTATCTATTTCAATTATAGCACTATCTATACCATAATAATATATGTCATAATCATATTTGTTTTTTAATTCATCTACTGTAATTTTTTTCTTTTCTATATTTTCACTTTTTTGTATTTCTAATAAATAATTAAACTCATAATCGTTTATTATCTCGTAGTTTTTATAATACCCAATAACATAAGGTCCTTTTAAATCTCCTTCTACATCTTCCATCAAGTATATAGAGAATTTTTCATCTGATTCATCTATTCTTAAATCTCTAAAATTACCATACCTATAAGTTCTATCTTCTTCACCTGCCCATTTATCTCTAGTCGAATCAAGACAATACCTAAAACTTTTATTTCCTTCAAAATTGACATCTGTTATTAGCATATCTCCTTCTTCACTAAAGGAAATACATCTTACAAAATCTGGTATATTATTATTTACATTTTCCAGAAATTTATCTAATTCATCTTTATTATATATTTTATGACTATTAGATGATATTACACAATTATCCCTTATAGCTTGAATAAAACTATAATCTTTTGGAAGTTCCTCTATTTTGGTCTTATATTGTATTTCTGTTTGAATATCATCTAGTAAACTATTTACTTTCAAATCTTTATTTACTTCAACTTTATACCCTAGTCCATAATATATTTGATTTGATAAAGTATCGTTTTTTGATTTTTCAATAACAAATATTGGCTCTTTTAAATTAGCACATCTATTATAGTCTATAATAAATATTACTCCCCATATAATTAATAGTATTACTATTCCTAATATTATTTTAACTTTTTTATTCATTCGTACCACCTTTTAACCTTTCTATTATTTAGACGTTTTTTTCTTGCTCTTTGGTTGGTGTTTTATGAAAAAAGTTGCACAAATTATAGTAATTATTAAAAAAATTGCAGAAATACTAAAAGAAGCAATTCCAAAATAGTTAGATATATTGTTTTCAGTTTCATCTACAACAATAGTTTCTTGCTTATTGTTATCTTCTATAATTTGATTTTGTAGTTCTTCATTATATTTATCTTGAACCGCTTCTGTATATGATGATTTTGATGTATCTTCTTTTTGCCTTTCTTCGGCTTGATCTAATGTTTCGTTTTTATTTTCTTCTACTTGTTCTTCTACTACTTCTTGTTTATTCATCATTTTATCTTTATTAAATAGTGTTTTTAATCCAATTATAAATGTTACTATAAACATACCTAGATTGCTCAATAACATTTTGATTGTATTAACTGCTTTATAATATCTCCATTTTACTGTTCCAGATGGCTCATTTAATAATTTACTAATTTCTTTAAATGAGAAATTTCCTAATATTTTGAGTGATATTATTTGCTTTTCTTTATTATTTAATTTACTTATTAGCCTATTATAACTATCACAATCTATAATCTTGTTTATCTCATTATCATTATTTTCTATTTCATATATATTTTCTAAACTTATAGAATCTTCCTTTTTTCTCAAAAATGTTATAGCTTCATTTTTAGTTAATGTATATATCCAACTTACTTCTTTTTCTGTAGGTAGCTTTTCTTTACTAATTTTATATATTTTTGAAAATACGATTTGTACTATATCTTCAGAATCTGCTTTGTTTTTTAAAATACTAAAAGCGATTCCATATATCAATCTGTTATATTTAGTATATAGATTTTCAAAAGCTTTTTTGTTACCACATTTTAATTCAATAAATAATCCTTTTAGTTCTACTTCATTTATTTTTACCATATATAAGTTGCTCCTTTTATCTCAACTTTATATTTTTCATGTAATCACATTTACTCATATCGTATTTTTCAATTTACCAAAATATTTTTTATCCCATACTTCCATATTTAGTTTTGTTTTGTTAATATAGTCTTTCTTTATATCATCTAATTTTGATTTTTCTCTTTGGCTAAATATATTAATATAAGATGTTGCAATTATTTTTATCATTTGTTTTATCATTTCTTTATCTTCTTTTGCTATTTCTCCATATTTTTTTAGTATTTTTGGAAGATTAATTGATATATTTTTTGACATCTCTCCAAAAGTTTCGCTATCTGTTGAATAAAACAATTCAAATATTGCATCTATTACAATTTTCCTCTGCTCATTTGTTGTTAATTCTATCCATTCTGTCATCGTCTTATCAATGTCCTCACTTATATCTGTATTTTTCTCAGAATGAATTAAATCATCTCTTAAAACTTGCCAAGAATAAATATCATGTTGTAAAATTCCTTTTTCCAAACTCAATGCTATTGTCATTTTTTCTTTGTGATTTAATAGTCTTCCAATGATTGAATCTTGTGGGATATATGTTTCTATTTTAGATATAATTTCATCATTATTGTATTTATTAATTATGTTTTTATTAAATCCTGGCCCATCATAGTTGTAAACTTTTATTATTCTATTTTTTAATTTTTTTGAAGTAGTTATTGCAGAATATATCGCAACATTTCCACCTTTTGAATGTCCTCCTATTCTTATTTTTTTATTAGGATATTTTTGTGCTATTTTTTCTATATACTTTTTTCCTTCTTTTTGGCAAGGAACATTTTCCATAAATGCCATATTAAAGTCTTCTTTCCACCCATAAATAGAACTATCAGTTCCTATATAAGAAATATACATTTCTTCTTCTGATATATGAATTGTAATAGCACCAAATTGTTGCTCTATTTCTTTATCATTAGTTTGTACATAATCTGTAACTATCATATTCTTGAATCTCTTGCTTTCACCTAAATAAGTAATCAATTCCTTATCACCATTATATCTAAATTCCTCATTTTCAAAATCTTTCATTTTTTTAGAAATAGATTCTATTGTTTCCTTTTCATTCATTTCTATTTTATCAAAAATTAAATATGAAAATCTTGCTAGAATTATACTATCAATCTCATTAAATCTGAATTCTTCATTAATTGGAATATCGCCTCTCCATAATAAATAATCGTTAATATTTGCCATTTTTTTCTCCTTTTTTATGAGCAGTAATTGTTAAAATAAAAGTCAATAATCTATGAATAAACTAATCTCATTATTTTTTAAGCTTTGTTGTACATTTATGACTCTCTGATTTGATGAACCTTTCCACTTTAAAGTAAAGTCATGTAATTCATCTTTATAAGTTCCATCAACTAAAACGTCAATATATTTTACTACTTCTTTATCTTTTAAATCTTCATCAAATTTAAAGCCAGACCATACCCACAAACTCTTATTAGGATATTTTTCTTTAAATGCTTTTGCAAGTTTTGTTGTTGCTTCAATATTTTTTGGGTGCATTGGCTCTCCCCCTAAAATTGATAATCCCTTAATATGTTTTTTACTACATAAATCAAGAACTTTATTTATTGTATCATCATTAAATTCTTTTCCTCCTTCAAAACTCCAAGTTTCTTGATTAAAACAATTTTTACAATGAAAGCTACAGCCTTGCATAAATATTGAAACTCTAACTCCTGGTCCATTTGATATATCCATCTCTCTAATTAAATTATATCTCATTATTCTTTAACCACCTTATTATCTAAATGTAATACCCTTTCTTTAATCTCTTGTGTTCTCCCTTTGTTCCAAAAATTAGTACCTATATATCCGCATGTTCTCCTTGCTACATTTAATGTATTATGATCTCTATTTCCACAATTAGGACAATACCATTCCATATTTTCATCTATTAAAATTTCTCCGTCAAATCCACATTTTTGGCAATAATCAGATTTAGTATTTAATTCTGCATACATAATATTATCATATATAAATTGTATTACTTCAATAATTGCATCAATATTATTTTGTAAATTAGGTGTTTCAATATATGAAATTGCTCCACCTGGACTTAATTTTTGGAATTCACTTTCTAAAGCTAATTTTGAAAATGCATCAATTTCTTCAAATACAGGTACATGATATGAATTAGTTATATAATCTCTATCTGTAATTCCTTTTATTATTCCAAATCTTTCTCTTAAACATTTTGAAAATTTGTATGTAGTAGATTCTATTGGTGTACCATAAACTGAATAATCTATATCTTCATCTTCTTTCCATCTTTTTGTTGCATCATTTAAATGTTGCATTATTTCTAACCCTAATTCTTTTCCTTCTCCATTGTCAGTATGAGAATGACCTGTCATATATTTTACACATTCATATAGACCCGCATATCCTAATGAAATAGTAGAATATCCATGATGTAATAATTCGTGTATAGATTCTCCTTCATCTAATCTTGCCAATGCTCCATTTTGCCATAAAATTGGTGCTACATCACTTGTTACATTACTTAACCTTTTATGTCTTATTTGCAATGCTTTATGACACAACTCTAATCTTTCATCAAATATTTTCCAAAATTTATCCATATCTTTGTCTGAAGAAAGAGCTACATCTGGTAAATTTATAGTAACAACACCTTGATTAAATCTACCATAATATTTTCCCTTTCCTTTAACATAATTTTTAGCTTTAGCTATATTTCCTACACTCATAGTTCTGTCTGGTGTAAGGAACGAACGACATCCCATACATGGATAGCAATCTCCATCTCCATAACCATTTTTCTTTAATTCTAGCATTACTTTTTCTGAT
Source organism: uncultured Clostridia bacterium (assembly GCA_947628835.1). Taxonomy (GTDB): domain Bacteria; phylum Bacillota; class Clostridia; order TANB77; family CAG-508; genus CAG-269. Next base: position 16,454 of record CANRBL010000004.1, read on the forward strand.
ATATAATCAGGCACCATTCTTTTGGCTGTACATTTTGCTGCAAGTTCTGTTAAATACCAATATTTGCTATCTTTATGTATATTATCTTCTTCTAAAATATATAAAAGTTTTGGAAATGCCGGAGTAATATATACTCCTTTTTTATTTTTAAATCCTAATATTCTCTGTCTTAAAAATTCTTCAATTATTAGTGCAAGTTCATCTTTGTATTCTTCCGTTTCTCCTAAATACATACATACTGACAAAAATGGGGCTTGGCCATTCGTATTTGTCATTGAATTAACTTGATAATTAAATGTTTGTACTCCATCTTGTACTTCCTTTTTTGTATCTTCTATTGCAAAATTTTTACAATCTTCTTCCTTTAAATTTCGTTTTTTATACTTTTCATAGTATTTATTATAACTATCTCTTACAAATGGTGCTAAATGCGAAAGTGATACTGTTGCCCCACCATAACTTGAAGATGTAACTGCAAGTATTATTTGAGTAGCAATAGTTGCTGCTGTAATAAATCTATGTGGTTTTTCTATCATTACTCCATTAATATTTGTTCCATTTTGTAACATATCATCTAAATTAATTAATTCACAATTATGTAAAGCATTTTGAGCAAAATAATCTGCATCATGAAAATGTATAATTCCTTCATCATGTGCTTTTACTATATCTTCTGGAAGTAAAAATCTTTTCGTAATATCTGTACTCGTAATTCCTGCTAAATAATCTCTTTGTGTTGTTACCACTTTCGCATTTTTATTAGAATTTTCACTATTCCAATATTCATTTTCTCCTTCAATTAATTCTTTAATTGTTTGATCTGTAGTATTAGCTTTTCTTACTAACTCCCTTGTATATCTATATGTAATATATTTTTTTGCTAGTTTATATTTATCAAACTCCATTAATTTTTCTTCTATTATATCTTGAATATCTTCCACTAAAATTCTTTTTTTATTTAGTTCCTCTATATATTGTATAATTTGCTCAATTTCTTCCTTTGATGCTTTTTCTTTACCTTTTACTTCACTATTTGCTTTTCCTATTGCTACTCTTATTTTTTCTGGATTATATTCTACTATATGGCCATCTCTTTTTATAATTTTCATTTTTATCACTTTCCTTCCCAAGGCACAATTAAGTAAAAAAAATTATAACTTTATATATCTAAAATTATAATTATTTTTTGTTCCTTTAATATTTCAAAAATATTCTACCAATAATACAAGTAAATAAAAAGTTGCACTTGCACCTTTTTATAAAAAATGTTAAAATTACTTTGGTGATAATTATGAATAGTCCTTTTGCTAATTTATCAAAGGTTCAAATAAACAAATTATACGATTTATTGGGCTCACATATTTATAATTTCAATATAAATCAAGAAATTTTGCCAACCATAAAAAGCGAAAATATTGTTGGCATTATTTTAAATGGTCAAGCACAAATTATTAGTATAGAATATAATGGTAATGAAATAGTAATTGAAAATCTATTTAAAGATGATATCTTTGGTAGCAACATTTCATTAACAAATAATGAAAATTATCAAATAATTTCAAAAACTGATACTCAAATATTAGTTATTGATTATGACAAATTATTAAATCCTATCAATTTAAAATATAATTATTTTAATATTTTCTTTAGAAATTTATTTGATATTATTAATAATAAATTTAAAGAAAAAAATGAAAGAATAAGAGTATTAGAAAAGAAACAAATTAGAGAAAAATTATTGGAATATTTTGAACTCCAACACAAAAAAAGTCGTTTAAAAAATATTTATTTACCCGTTTCATTTAAAGATTTAGCAGACTATCTTGCTGTTAATAGATCTGCAATGTTTAGAGAATTAAAACATTTAAAAGAGGAAAATCTTATTAAAATTAACAACAGAAAAATTACATTATTATACAAATAATAACATAATTTTCATTTCTATTTAAAAACTGAGGTTGTACATTACAATCTCAGTTTTCTGGTATAATTAATCTAATTTTTTTATATTTTTTAATCTTATAGCATTTAATATAACTGTAATACTACTAAAAACCATAGCAAGACTTGCTAACATTGGATTAATTGAAATACCAAAAGGTGTTAATATTCCTATTGCTATTGGTATCATTAAACAATTATAAAAAAATGCCCAAAACAAATTTTGCTTAATATTACGTATTGTTTTTTTACTAATTTTTATTAATTTAAGAATACTTATTAAATCATTTTTAGTTAAAATAACATCAGATGAATCCATTGCAATATCTGTTCCACTATTTACACTTACACCTATATCTGCACTTGCTAAAGCAGGACTATCATTAATTCCATCTCCACACATCATTACATATTTATTTTTTTCTTTTAATTCTTTTATCATTTTTGCCTTTTCAGATGGTAATACATTAGAAATAACTTTACTTATTCCAATTTTTTTTGCAATTTTTTCAGCTGTTTCTTTATTATCTCCTGTAAGCATAATAGTTTCTATTTTTCTTTTATTTAATTCTTCTATAACTTTTACTGCATTTTCTCTTACAATATCATTTACTCCAATTAATGCTAATATTTTATTTGCATTTGCTACATATATAATACTATTTCCCATTTTTGTAAGTTCTTCTTCATCTTTACCATATATATTGTCAATATCATATTTTTTTAAAATTTTCAAATTACCAAGTATATATTCCTCATTATTTACTTTTCCTACAACACCAAAACCTGATAAATTTTCAAATTCTGACACTTCTAATTTTTTGATATTATTTTCTTCTAAATATAGTTCAAATGCTTTGCCTATAGGATGAGTTGATTTACTTTCAATACTTCCTATTATTTGTAACAATTTATTTGTTTCTATATTACTATAATTTTTTATCTCTGAAATTTTTAAAGTTCCATATGTTAATGTCCCTGTTTTGTCAAATACAATTGTGTCAACTTTTTGTGCATTTTCAAGTATTTCACTTTTCTTTACTAAAATACCATTACTTGCACATAAACCTTCTGACACAACAATTGCAAGTGGTGTTGCTAAACCTAAACTACATGGACACGCTACAACTAATATTGTAACAAATCTTACTAAGCTACTTGAAAATTCATACCCCATTATTAAATAGATAATGAATGTTAATATAGCTATTAATATAACAGTTGGTACAAAATACCCTGAAACAGTATCTGCTATTTTAGCTATTGGAGCTTTTGTATTGCTTGCCTCTACTACTAATCTTACAATTTCTGATATTGTAGATTCTTTTCCTATTCTTTCTGCTTTATATTCAATATATCCATCATAATTTATACTTCCTGCAATAACTTTATCTCCCTTTACTTTATTAGATGGCTTACTTTCTCCTGTTATAAAAGATTCATCAAAATGTGCTGTTCCTACTAGTATTTCTCCATCAACTGCAATTTTTTCTCCTGGTTTACTAATAACAATATTTCCCTTATGTATCTCATCTAAAGTAACCTGTTTTTCTTTTCCATCTACTTTTATCGTAGCTTGGTTTGGCGTCATTTTAACCAATTTTTGAATAGCTTCCTTTGTTTTATCTGTGCTAATACCATCTAAATATCTACCTAATTTTATGAAATATATAACAATAGCAGTAGACTCAAAATATAAATTATGAATATACTCTAAATTTCCATTTAAAATCATAATCATACTATAAATACTATATAAAAAACTACTCAATACTCCAATTCCTACTAATGTATCCATATTTGGAGTTTTATGTATTAAATTTTTGTACCCATTTTTTAAAATATCATAACCATAAATTATAAAAACTACAGCAAATAAAAATAAACATATTGTATAATTTATTGGATTATTTTTCATATTTAAAAAATTAACAATAGGTAAATTTATCATATGGCCCATAGATATATACATTAATATTATTGCCAAAAAAGTAAAAATAATAAATTTTGTTTTTTCTTTTTTATTTTTGTTTTGTATATTTATTTCTTTAAATTCACCTAAACTTTTAAATCCTGCTTGTTTTACATATTCATCTATTTTATTTTTTTCCAATATATTTTCATCATAAATAATAGTAGCATTTGCCATAACTAAATTAACATTTGCCTCAATTATTCCATTTTGCTTATTTAAATATTTTTCAAGACCATTTGAACATGCAGAACATGTCATTCCATCTATTGATAAAATTATCTTTTTCATTATTATCACATTCTTTCTAATGCCAAATTTAATCTTTTACTACTTCAAATCCAATATCATCAATTTTTTCTTCTATAACCGTATTATCTATTTCTTTATTGGTTTTTACTGTAACAATACCAGTTTCATGGTTTGCTTCTACACTTTCTATTCCATCTATTGTAGATAAAGCATTCTTCACTCTGTTTTCACAACCTTCACATACCATTCCATTTACCTTTATTTTTATTTCTTCCATTTAATATACTTCCTTTCTTTTATTAATATTTAAATTATTGAATAGCACTTATTATTTCATAATATTCCCCTAAAACTTTTACATTGTTAAATTGAATTTTTCCATCAGAAATTGTCCAATACTCACTATTATCCTTTAGAAAATTTAATGTTTTATCTAAACCATCTAAAGTTTTATTAAGAGTATCTACTGCACTAGTTAAATCATTTTTTGCTGTTTCAAGTTCTTTTGCAGTATTTTCAGTTAAAAACATATTTTTATATAACTGAACATATTTATTATTTAAGTTTTTTTCTTCTATTTTAGAAATAATATTATTTTCATCTAATAAAATATTACATTTATCCGCATAATCATTTAATTCATTTCTAAAATTTGCTATTATTTCTTTTGAAGATGTAAATTCTGTATCGTCAGCTTGTATATTTTCTGCACTTAAAATACTTGACAATTTACTGTTATTACATAATTCGGTTATTCCATTATATACTGTATATACTTCGCTTATATAATCTTTTATAGTTTTTTCCACTACAGCATAATTTCCTTTTGTTTTTATTTTTTTATCAATTTCTTCTGACATAATATCCATTGATGATATTTTTTCCGCTTCCTTTGATAATAACGCAATTTGACTATCATTATAATTTTTATACATAATAAATCCAGTAATTCCTACAATAATAATTATTACTAAAATAATAATACATATCAATAATTTTTTATTCTTCACTTAAAATTCCTTCCCTTCTATTTACTTAACATTATACCAAGTATTTATTATCTAATATATTAAACTCATATGATATATAGTTAATTTTGTTCATTTAAATTTTTTGTAAATTTCCAACCATCTCTGCACATATCTTCTAATGTCTTCTTTGCTTCCCAGCCTAATTCTAATTTTGCTTTATTCGGATCCGCATAACAAGTTGCAATATCACCTTGTCTTCTTTCTACAATTTTATAATTAACTTTTACATTATTTATTTTCTCAAATGCTTGTATCATTTCTAAAACAGAGTACCCTTTTCCTGTTCCTAAATTATATATTTCTATTCCATTTGATTTTCTTACTCTTTCTATAGCTTTTAAATGACCTAAGCTCAAGTCTACAACATGTATATAATCTCTTACTCCTGTTCCATCTGGAGTATCATAGTCATTGCCAAAAACTTTTAAATAATCTAGTTTTCCTATTGCAACTTGATTAATATATGGCATTAAATTATTTGGTATACCATTTGGATTTTCTCCTATTAGACCACTTTCATGTGCGCCTATTGGATTGAAATATCTTAATATAATTATACTCCATTCATTATCAGATGCATATAAATCTTTTAATATTTGTTCTATCATTAATTTTGTTGTTCCATAAGGATTTGTTGTAGAAAGAGGAAAATCTTCCTTTATTGGCACCGTTTTAGGTTTTCCATAAACCGTCGCTGATGAACTAAATACTATCTTCTTGCAATCATATTTTTTCATAATTTCTAATAAATTTAAAGTTCCTATTAAATTATTAGAATAATATTCTATCGGTTTTTTTACTGATTCTCCTACTGCTTTAAGACCCGCAAAATGTATTACTTCTGTTATATTATTTTCTTTAAAAATTTTATCAACTTCACTTTTTTCTAATAAATTAACATTATAAAATTTCAAATCCTTTCCAGAAATTTTTTTTATTTTGTCAACCATATCTATTTGGCTATTTACCAAATTGTCCAATATTATTATATCTTCTCCACTCTTTAATAGTTCTACTGATGTATGACTCCCTATATATCCTGTTCCACCTGTAACCAATATTGACATTACTTTTCCTCCTTAAATTTATAATTTATGTTGTATTTGTTGTATTATCATTTGTTGTATTTGTAGTATTCGTTGTATTATCTGTTGGGTTAGCTGTATTAGTTGAATTCGTTTGATTGCTTCCTCCACTTTGTGTATTACCACCTGATGTATTTGTTGTATTTCCTATATTATTTTCTGTATTTGTAGTATTCGTTTCACTTCCAGTTACATTTACAGTATTATTAGAAGGTTTAGGAGTAGTCTCTGGTGTCGTAACTGATGGCTCTTCTGGCTGAGGTTCCACTACTTCTATATCTATTGGTTGTTCTTCTGGTTTTGTATGAATATCGCAAATTTCTGTTGGTGCTTCTTCCACAATAACACTACCTACTGTTTTCCATAAACCTAATTGTTCTTTTGGAACTAAACGCCCTGTATTTTTTGTTGCTACATCTGGGCAGTATTCATTTGCCAGTTTTCCTGATTCATTACAAACTTGATATACAGTATGACCACTACATGCACTAGGTACAGTTCCACTAATAAATATTTCTTGATATTTATTAACACATTTCTCAGTAGCAGCCATTCCAGTGTCTGCACATATTGTTGCTGTTACTATATTATTAGTTGCCTTAAATCTTGATTCTGCTAATCCTGAATGAATAGAAGTCATTACATTATCCCATAATTGTCCTGCTGGGTTATTTCCACTAAATTTAACTTCTTCTGGCTGGTCAAATCCGTACCATGTTGCAGCTGTATAATAATTTGTAAATCCACATAACCACCTATCTTTATCACCATTTGTTGTACCAGTTTTAGCTGCAACATCCATTCCTGAAATTGCACAATATTTTGCTGTACCTTGCCCTCCTACTACAGTTTGAGTTAAAATATTTTTTACAACATAGGCAGTATCTTCAGACATTACTTTCGTTGTTTCTTTTTTTGCCTCTAATACTACATTACCACTAGAATCTGTTACTTTTGTGTAAAAAGTTGGACTTGTATATACTCCATTATTTGCAATAGTTTCATAACCTGCTGCCATTTCTAATGGACTTATACCATTATACACACCACCTATAGCTAATGATAATGTGTTATCATTTTTATCATCTAATGTGCTAATTCCCATTTTCTTTAAATATTGTAAAGACTTTTTTGGGGTAAGTTCAACCATTACTTTTACAAATGGAATATTTTGTGATGTTTCTATTGCACTTCTTATACTTATATAACCTCTAAATTTACCCTGATTTTTAGGTGTATATTTTCCATTTTCAAATTCTGTTTCTGCATCATTATATACTGTAGCTGCTGTAATAATTTTTTCTTCTATCCCTGGCACTAAATCTGCTAAAGGTTTCATTGATGAACCAGTTTGCCTCAAAGATTGTGTTGCTCTATTTAATCCTCTTGATTCAGTTTTTTCTCCTAACCCTCCTACAACACCTACAACATAACCTGTTGCATTATCTATTACAACCATTGCAGCTTGACTTTTTTGATAATTTCCATTTTCATCTTTTATTGTCTTAGATGTTAATGTATATTTTGATGTTTTTGCAAATTCTTCTTCCATTTTTTTCTGTATACTAGTGTTTTGCGTTGAATATATTGTAAGACCACTACTATATACATAATTTTCCGCTAATTGCCTTGAAATTCCTTTTGCTTCTGCTACATCTTCTATAACTTGAGAAATAGTTGCATCAGTATGGTATGAATAAACATTTCCACTTGATTGAGCTTTTGCAAAAGCTAATCCTCCATCTACTTCTTGTATTGCTTGATTATATTCATCTTCATTTATATATGATAATTCTTTCATCTTGTTTAATACTGTTTTTGTTCTTTTGTTTATTAATTCAGTATTGTCTTTATCTCCATATGGATTATATAAATTTGGAGAATTATTAATTCCTGCTAAAAATGCACATTGCGCTAAACTTAATTCTGAAGCACTTTTATTAAAATAGTATTCTGAACCCATTTGTACTCCATAATTTTTTCCACCAACAAATAAAATATTTAAATATAATTCTAGTATCTGATCTTTAGATAACATTCTTTCTACTTGAACTGCTTTAGCCCATTCTTTTACTTTTCTAGTAATCTCTTTTTTGTCTTCTTTTGTGATATTTTTTACTAATTGTTGCGTTATTGTACTTCCTCCAAATGATGAATCTCCTTTATGTAATACATATGTAACAATTGCTCCTAATGTTCTTTTTATATCAACTCCATTGTGTTTATAAAATCTTTCATCTTCTATCGCTATATATGCTTTTGGTAGATATTCTGACATATTTGATAGTGTTATTATTTTTCTTTTTTCATCTCCACTTAAATCAGCTATTACATTTCCATCTGTATCTACAATTATAGAATTTGATTCTGATATAATAAGTTCGTCTTTACTTATTGAAAAATCATCACCAAATACTCCAAATATTAATCCTGCAAAAATTCCTGCTCCTATTACAGTAACTAATACAATTAATAATATTATAATTCTTATTAATACCATTAGCTTTGGATGTTTTTGTTTAAATTTTACTTTTTTCCCATTATTTTGATTTTTCTTCGCTTCTTTCTGATTTTTCTTTACTTTCTTAACTCTTTTATTACTTTTTGACATTTTTTCCTCCATTCAAACAAAATATCGTTTAATTATGACTTTTATTATTTTTCTTTTATTTATGGTTAAAATTTCTGTTAATTTATTATATTATAAGTTTAAAAAAAAAGAAAGTGTTTTTGTAATTTTTATTACATTTAAACTCAAAACTTTTACTGTCTTGCAACTACAAAATATTTTACTTTCTTTATTTTTTTCTTTTATTTAATACACAAAATGCATATGTTTTATTACATTAATTTTATTTGTCAAGTACTTCTTCAACATATATTTACCCTATTAAGCTTCTATTATTTTATCAATTGACTGCTCCCTCATATTTTTCATTAATTCACAACTTTTATTTAATTTTTGCTGTTCTTCGGCGTTTAAATCTAAATTTAAAATTTCTCTTAATCCATTGCTATTTATAATTGCTGGCACTCCAATATATATGTCATTTTGACCATATTCTCCTTCTAAATAAGTAGATACTGTTAATATTGAATTTTCATTATCAAGTATAGCTCTCACTAATCGATTTAATGCCATTCCAATTCCATAATATGTTGCCTTCTTTTTTTCTATTATTTCATATGCAGCATTAATAACTTTTTGATGTAATTCTTCTAATTTGGCAATTGGTAACTTATTATCTTCCATAACATCTCTTATATTTTTACAACCTACATATGCATGGTTCCATGGTACAAATGAGGAATCTCCATGTTCTCCCATAATATAAGCATGAATATTTTTACTCGAAATACTAAGATAATCTGCTAATACATATCTTAATCTTGCTGTATCTAAAATAGTTCCTGAACCAATAACTTTACTTTTTGGAAGACCTGATGTTTTGTATACTACATATGACATTAAATCTACAGGATTACTTGCAACTATTATAATTCCATTAAATCCTGTTTCCATAATTTGCTTAGTAATATCTTTTACTATTTTTGTATTTATTTCTGCTAATTCTAATCTTGTTTGACCTGGTTTTTGTGCTATTCCTGCAGTTATGACAACTATTTGAGCATCTTTACAATCAGCATATGTTCCTGCTTTTATTATCATTTTCTGTGGAGCATATGGCAAACCATGAGATAAATCCATTTCTTCTCCTTTTATTTTATTTTCATCAATGTCTATTAATATAAGTTCATTAACTCCTCCTCTATTTAACATTGAATATGCCATACTCATACCTACAAATCCTGCTCCTACTAATACTATTTTACCTTTTTTCATTTTTTATCACATTCCTTTCCTTTATGTATATTTGTTTTTAAAAATTTGTAATTGTTCTTTTATTTCCGCCTTCAATTATATTACAAATAAACTTATCATATATCCTATATATAATAAAAAATATATCACTCCATTTGCTCTACTTATTTTATTTTTTGGTGGAATTATTGGAAATAAAGATAATATTAATGTTCCTATTATTAAAATAATTAAGTCTTTATTATAACTTATGTTATATACAATAGGTTTTATTACAGATGATACGCCTATTATTAATAACATATTAAATATATTTGAACCTAATATATTTCCAATTGCAATATCACTTTTACCTTTTATTGCTGCTGAAACACTTGTAACTAATTCAGGTAAACTTGTTCCAACTGCTAATATAGTTACACTTATTATTTTTTCGCTTAAATTAAATAATCTTGCTATATTTACTGCATTATCTACTGTTAAATCTCCTCCTATTTTTAATCCTATTATACCTAAGATTACATATATCACATCTTTTAATGTGGATTCTTTCTTGTTTGATACTAATGATTTTTCTTTTTCCTTCTGCTTTTCATTTTCCTTTTCTTTTATTGACATTACTATTGTATAACCAATAAACATTATAAATAATATAATTAATATTATTCCTTCTACTTTTGTTACATCTTGTCCTATATTACATATTAGCATAAAAACAATTGTTATTACTAAACATAATGGAATTTCTATCATTCTCGTTTCTTTTTGGAATTCTATTGAATTTATTATTGCAGATACTCCTAATATTAATAACAAATTCGCAATATTACTTCCTACAACATTTCCTATTGCCATATCTGAATATCCATCTAATGCAGATGTTATACTTACAAATAATTCTGGCATAGATGTTCCTATAGATATTATGGTTAACCCTATGATTATCTCTGGTATGTGAAATTTTTTTGCTATATTACTTGCTCCATCTACTAAAAAGTCTGCTCCCTTTATTAGTAATATAAATCCTATCAGTATTAAAATAATCGATATAAACATATGTTACCTCCAAATTCAATTTACATTGCTATTTTACTATATTTTTACTGTTTTTACAAGTATTTGATAAAAATAAATCCTTTAACATATATAAGACAACAGCAATAAATCCATGAAAAAATTAGATATTTTATATTTCCCATGGATTTCATTTAAAAATTTATAAAGTTATTTAAATTTCATTTTTTCAAAATTTCTATATTGAAAGCCTTTGTGGATAACTACAGTACTTTTATTTCTTATCTATTATTGCTTTACATACCAATATCCTGATTGATAACCATTTGCAGGATACTCATTTTCATTTGTACTTGTTACTGTTCCACATAAGTTTGTCCCTTTAGAATAAGTCGACGAGCTTAAAACAGTACAAACATCTACATTCCAAGTGTTCCAATGCGAAGAATTATTATTATAAACTTTACAACACTTATACGGTGACAAAGCAGCATACTTTGTTCCATCCCATAAACGTGCATATACTGTTTGTCCATTTTGTATTCCTGTTACTTCACTTCCATTTTGCCACTCTCCTGATGTTCCTCCTATTTGATATTGTATGCTCCCTGTTATTCCTGCTCCTTTATTTATTGTTACACTTGCTGTATGTTCTGTTGCATTCCAACTTACTTCTCCAAATTCTATATTTCCTTCTGCTACTATTACTTTTCCTGTTCTTTTTGATAATATTTTTGTTGTTGATATTTTGTTACTATTTGTTGCCACTATTTTTATGTCATATATTTTATCCTGTTGCAATCCTTCAAATGTATAGGTTGTTGGATTTTCTGTAACTCCTGTTTGTGTCCTTGCTAATTTATATTCATTATCCCCTTGTTCTTTATAATAATAATTAAATGTTCCTTTTTCATCTATATTACTATATTTTACACTTGCTGTTATTTGATTTGATGTACTTGTTAATTCTACATCTATTCTTGGTCCTGCTTCACTTTGTTTTGCTACATATTCACTTCCTATCACATAATATTTTGAAAATTCATCTTCTATACTCTCATCTATATTTTCTATTTTATTTACTTCTATTTCATATACATATCCACCTATTGTAAATGTTACATATCCTTGTTCTATAAATATCGCATCAACATTACTTTCATCATCTTCCATTAATGTTACTCCATCTTCATCTTGACCTTTTAATGCATCTACATATTCTCTTAATGTTACTTTTCCGGTATAATTATAATCATTTGATGCCGTTGGTATTAATAAATTATTTAATTCTAAATTTAATCTTTCTAATATTGCTATATACATATTTGCACTACTTGATTTTCTTGCTTTACTTACTATTCCATTGCTTCCTGATAATATTTGTATTGATACTCCTGCTAATATTAATAACACCAATATTGTTATTACTAATGCTATTAAGGTTATTCCTTTATTCTCTTTTATTTTTTTCATTTTTAATCTCATTCCTTCCTCCTCTTCTTTTGATTATTCTATCCATATTTTTCTTTTTTATATTATCATAATAAATTTTCTATTGCAAGTATTTATAGGTGCATTTACTATATTTTATACAAAAAGCAGGAATACTAGCCTGTATCAAAAATTGATACAGGCTTACTCCTGCTATATTTTATATTTAATTTTATTTTTTTATTTAATAAACATAATGTGTGTGTGTGTGTGTGTGTGTACAGCCTCAAGGCTTTCAGACTTTATTTTCTTCATCTTTTGCTTTTCCCCTTTCTTTTTATACCTTTACAGTCTTTGATTAACAGATATATTATACTATTACTTTATATCGTTTTATTCAATTTACATATAAATCAATTATCTAATAATAATTTTTTACCATTTTTTAAATAATCCCAACCTGAAAAAACAGTTGCAATTACAGATACTATCATAATAATTGTTGCCAATAAATTTAATACAAAACTAAATCCTGTTAAAGTCCCACAAAAGCATTCTCCAAACTTATTAATATCTACAAAAGCTAATATTATTGCAATCATTTGAGTAACAGTTTTTATTTTTCCCCATACAGAAGCTGCAATAACTGTTCCACCTTTCTCTAATGCAATTAATCTATATCCAGAAACTATAAATTCCCTTGAAAGAACTATTACTGGAATCCATGCTGGTAATTTATTTTCATATCCTACTAATATGACCATTGCAGTTAGTACCAAAATTTTGTCAGCTAGTGGATCTAAAAATTTTCCAAAAGTAGTAACTTGGTTTTTTGAACGTGCAATGTATCCATCTAGTTTATCGGTTATTGAGGCAACTATAAATATTATATTCATAAGCCAAAATTTAATTGAAATTCCAAGTAAGCTTCCTTTTATATCAATAATTGAAATTATTAACATTATAGGAACTAATATTATTCTAAATATAGTTAATTTATTGGCTAAATTCATTATTCTCTCCTTACTTTAATAGTTCTATTGCTTTTTGTAATTGTGTATCACTTTCTTCATTACCTGTAATTGTATTATCTGGAATTGTTACTGATTCAGACAATTCTATTTTTTCATCTGGTATAACTCCCACACCATTAATTTTATTTCTATTAGGTGTGTAATATTCTTCAGTTGTTATTTTTAATCCACTTCCATCTGTTAAAGTTAAAAACTCTTGTATTACTCCTTTTCCATAAGTAACTGTACCTACTATTTTTGCTTTACCTAAATCCTGTAAAGCTCCTGCTAAAATTTCTGATGCACTTGCTGTATTTTCATTAACTAAAATTACAACTGGCATATTTATAATTGGATCTTCTGTTGCTTTTGTTATTTCTTCTTTTTTATCTTTATTTACCGTTATTAATAAATCAGAATCTTTATCAGCAATATAATTTGCAATTGTTATAGCTTCATCAACTAATCCACCACCATTATTTCTCAAATCTATTATAAGTGATGAGATATTTTGACTATTTAATTCCTCAAATTTTTCTTTAAATTCTGTACTCACATTTTCATCAAAACTACTTAAAGAAATATAACCTATGTTATTCTCTAGCAACTTTGACTCTACTGGATTTAAATTCACTTTTTGTCTTATTACATCAAACTGCATAACCTGACCATCTCTTAATATTTCCAGATGAACGTTTGTACCTTCTTCACCTTTTATATTAGTTGCTGCTACTGTCAAATCATCAGCAGAGTATTCTACACCATTTGCGCTTACAATTATGTCCCCTGGTAAAATTCCTGCTTTTTCAGCTGGGCTACCTGTTATAGGACTCAAGACTTGTATTTTATCTTGTTCCGTATTTTGTATCATATATATACCTATTCCTACAAAATTTCCTAACAATGATGATGTGTAATCTTCCATATCTTTAGCTGAAATATATTCTGTATATTTATCTCCTATTGCATTTATATATCCCTCAATTGCACCATCTTTAAGTGTTTGTGCATCAACATCACCTAAATAATATGTATCTATAAGCTTTCTAAATTTTGTTAAAGTTGTTGCTATGTCAGATATTTCTGATGTAGTTGTTGATGATACTTCTAAATTTCCAGATAGATATGAATACATACCTATTGAAGTAAGTATAAATGTAATAAATATTGTTATTGCTAATAACATTATAATTTTATAAACTTTTTGTAACTTTTCATTGTCTTTTTTTTCCATATTTTTTTATTCCCTCCTGAGTTATACCACACTATATACTATGGTAAATATGGCAATGGATTTACTGGATCTCCACCAATACGAACTTCAAAGTGTAAATGTGGTCCTGTTGAATTTCCCGTTGAACCTACTATTCCTATTACTTGACCTTGTTTTACTTTATCTCCTTTTTGTACTGTTCTAGAATTTTCTAACATATGTCCATATAATGTTTGCGTTCCATCACCATGACTAATTGTTACCACTTCACCATAACTATAATACTTTCCACCAATTTTTTTTGCTTCAGATTTTATTACTGTTCCGTCTTTTACTGCTACCACTTTTTTTCCTACAACATTTATATTGATATCTACACCAGTATGACCTCTATATGAAGGATATGTTTTTACTCTTATATTTGATTTAGAGCAACCAGAAACTGGGAAAATATAACCACTTGTAGCTGAATTTCCGCCATTACTTGATGAATTATTATTTGATGTTGTATCATTATTTGAACTTGCATTATTTGAGTTTCCTTTATTTTTATTACTTTGCTCTTGTTCTTTTTTCTTGGCTTCTTCTTCTGCTTTCTTTCTTTGTGCTTCTTCCTCTGCAGCTATTTGTCTTAGTTCTTCTGTAATTTTTCTTTTATCTTCTTCAAATAATTCTAACTGTTCTTGTGTCTGTCTTTCTTCTTCTGTTAATTGTTCAACATAACTATCTTTTTGTAATTTTGCTGTTTTTAAATTTGATAACACACTTTGTTTACTTGTTTTTGTTTCATTTAATTCTGCTTTATTAGCTTCCAAACTATTTTTTATTTCTTCAATTTCATTTTTCTTATTCTCAATTTGTTCTAATAATTCTGTATCATATGTAGCAAGCTCTGATACCATATAATATTTTGATATAAAATCTGTTATACTTTTTGATGTCAATAAAAACTCTAAATAACTGGTATTTCCATTTTGATACATTGTAACTAATCTTTCATTTAAAAGATTTTGTTGACTATCATACTCTGCCTGTTTTTGAGTTATATCTTTTTCTGCTTGCGATATTTGCGTATTCAAATCATTTATTTTATTATCCAATTCTGCAACTTGTAATTCATATTCAGAGATTTCAACAGTTAATTCTTCTGCTTGTTTTAAGGTTTCTGACTTTTGAGCTTGTATCTCATCAATTTGGTCTTCCTTTTCTTGTATTTGACTATCAATATTATTCTTCTCATTATTTAATTCTGTTTTTGTAGCAGCTATTGATATATTATGTTGGAACATTAAAATTATTATTATTGATACTATAATTATATTATAAAAAAATTTCTTCATATTTTTATCCTTTCACATTAATTTATCTGTTTTTTACAGATCTCATTTGTATATTATTATAAATATTGTTATCATTGCTTAGGTGTAGTTAAATATTCAATTGGATCGACCGTTTCTCCATTAACTCTTATTTCAAAATGTGCATGTGGTCCTGTTGAATATCCAGTTGAACCTACTTTTAAAACAACATCACCTTTAGTAACTGCTTGCCCAACTTGAGCTATAATTTCAGATCCATGAGCATACAAGGAAGATATTCCCCCTCCATGATCTATAATTACCATATTACCATATGCTGCATTATATTCCGCTTTTAATACCACACCATCTGCCATAGCAACAAAATTTGCTCCTATAGGTGCACTTATATCTGTACCAGTATGTAATTTATATACACCTGTTATTGGATGTGTTCTCATGCCATACTTAGACGTTATTGTAGTATAACCAGGTATTGGCCAAACCATATCTCCACCTATATATTCTTCTGATATACTATTTAATGTAACTTGCTTTATTTGAGCTTCTATTTCGTTTACTTGATTATTATATTCATCAATCTTCTTTTGTATAGCTTGTTCTTCTTCAGATAATTTTGATATGTAATTTTGTCTTAAAGCTTTTGTACTTTGTAATATATTAGATGTTTTTTGTGCATTCTTTTTTAATGTTTCTAATCGTGATTTATCTAATTCTAGTTTTTGCGTTGCAAGTTCAATTTTATTTTTTTCCTTTTCAATAATTTCTAATAAATCTGTATCATATTGTGCTACCTGTGATATTAAAAAGTAATTTGATAAAAAGTTTGTAAAGCTCGTTGAACTAAGTATTATATCTATATATTGTACTTCTCCTGCTTCATATATTGCAACTAATCTATTTTCTAATATTTCTTTTTGTTTACTATAATCTTGTTTTGCTACCTCTAATTTTTCTTCCTGTATTTTTATTTGTTCCTGTAAATCTTCTATATTTATATCTAGATTTTTTATTTCTTGTTCAGTTTTTGATATTTGTTCATCTAATTGTTGTACCTGTTTCAAATTTTCAGTCAACTCATTTGTTACATTTTCTAATTCTTCATTTGCTTGATTTATATTATTTTGTACTTCATTATACTGTTCTTGTAATTCATTTAAATTTGTTGCATAAGATGAATATAAATTTAGCATAAAAGCAAGTATTAAAAATATACATACAATTTTACGCATTATTTTACATTATCCTTTCTATATTTTTCATCATTCTTTTGAAATCATTTATTTTATTATAATAACTATAATTTATACTTTTAAATATTTTCTCATTGAAATACTACTTCCTAAAGCACCAATTCCAATTCCTAATATTAGGTACACAGATGCAATTAAATTAAACATTTCTGAAAAGCTTACTAAACCAATATTTAATATTTTCATGAAATCTGTATTCACTATGTTTTCAGCTATTATACTATATATGCTTCCTATAATAACAATGGATATAATTCCAGCTGCTACACCTATAATAAGTCCTTCTACTATAAATGGCCATCTTATAAAACTATTTGTTGCTCCTACATATTTCATAATTGATATTTCTTTTCTTCTTGCATGTACTGTTAATTTTACAGTATTTGAAATTATAAATACTGATATTAATATTAATAAAGCTAATATTACTCCTGTTACTATTTTGATACCATTTGCTATTTTTATTAATGCAGATACAACTTCATCTCTGCTTCGTATATCTTTTATATTATCTAACTGTTCAATTTTTTCTTGTACTTGAGAGCTCAAATTTAAATCAGTTAAAGTTATTATATATGATGCAGGAAAAATACTATTTGCATCAGTTAATCCTTCTATTAATTCTGCTTTATCTTCAAACCAATTTTCCATTTCTACTACTGCTTGTTCTTTTGATACAAATTGCTTGGTATTTATTCCATCTATTTCATCTAATTCCTCTCCAACTTTTTCAATTTCTTCATCTGTTGCATCTAAATCAATAAATACTTGTATTCCTTGTATTGCTTCTATTTCTTTTACAAAATTGTTAACATTTTGGCTTATAGCCAAAAACACTCCAAAAATAATCATTGTAGCACACATTATTCCTAATGATGCCACTGTTGATTTTTTGTTTTTAAAAACATTTGAAAATCCTTCTCCAACTAAATATGTTAATATATTATACCTCACTATCATAACCACCTTTTTTATCATCTTTCACTATTATGCCTTTATCTATATGAATAACTCTTTTTTTCATATGGTCAACTATATCTTTAGCGTGCGTTGCTACAACAACCGTAGTTCCTCTCATATTTATATCATTTAAAAGATTCATTATATCCCATGCTGTATCTGGATCTAGATTTCCTGTTGGCTCATCTGCAATAAGCATTGATGGATTATTTACTAATGCTCTTGCTAAAGCTACTCTTTGCTGTTCTCCTCCAGATAATTCACTTGGATACATTTTTGCTTTATTACTTAATCCTACTAAAGACAAAACCATTGGCACTTGCCTTCTTATATGTCTAGGTGTTGCTCTTACTATATACATCGCATATGCAACATTATCATATACCGTTTTATCTGGTAATAATCTAAAGTCTTGAAATACCACTCCCATACTTCTTCTTAAATATGGAACTCTACTTTGTTTTAAAAATGTTGTATCTTTTCCATTAATTATTATATTTCCACTTGTTGGCTCTTCTTCTTTTAATATTAATTTTATTAATGTTGATTTTCCACTTCCTGAACTTCCTACTAAAAATGCAAATTCTCCTTTTGGTATTAAAAAGTTAGCGTTTTGTACTGCTTTTGTTCCTGTATCATATATCTTCGTTACATTTCTAAATTCTATCATTTCGTTAGCTTATGCTAGTATATACTACTAACATATCCTCCCTTCAAATTACTCATTTATATCATAACAATAATGTATTTTTTTTGCAATACTTATTCTAAAAAAAAATGATAGAAAATGTATGTTTTTTTACTTTTTCTATCATTTTTCTTTGTTATTCTCTATTTTAAACATTTCACATAAAATTTACAAAACATATATATTTTTTTCAACATATATAATAGGAAACTCCATAAAACTTTTATTATAATATTATTTTCATAATATTATCTGCTGTTATTCCAAAATATTTCATTAATTCTTCTGCTTTACCAGATTTACCAAAAGTATCGTTTATTCCAATTCTTTGTAATTTACAAGGATATTTTTCAGTTAAAACTTCTGAAATTGCTGAACCTAATCCACCAATAATATTATGGTCTTCTATAGATATTAATTTTTTGGTTTCTTTAGCACATTTAACTATCATTTCTTCATCTATTGGTTTTATTGACCACATATCAACCACTCTTATATTTATTCCTTTTTTCTCAAGTTCTTCTTTAGCTTTTATTGCTTCTACAACTGTTACCCCTGTAGCAAAAACTGTAGCATCTGTTCCTTGTCCAATTTGTATTGCTTTTCCTATTTCAAACTCTTGATTTTCATCATATATTTTAGGTACTGCTAATCTCGCTAATCTCACATATACTGGAGCATTTATTTTTGAAATTTTTTCTATAACTTTTTTTGTTTGAACATCATCAGACATTGAAAGAACTGTCATATTAGGTAATGTTCTCATTAAAGATATATCTTCTATCATTTGATGTGTTGCTCCATCTTCGCCAACTGTTATACCAGCATGTGTAGCACATATTTTTACATTTAATTTTGGATAACATACACTATTTCGTATTTGGTCATATGCTCTACCAGCAGCAAACATTGCAAATGTACTTACATATGGAATTTTTCCACATGTTGCAAGTCCCGCAGAAGTTGCAATCATATCTTGTTCTGCAATTCCAATATCAAAAAATCTATTTGGAAATTTTTTTGCAAACAAATCTGTTTTTGTAGCACTTGATAAATCAGCATCTAATACTACTATACTATTATTTTTTTCTCCTAATTCTACTAATGCCTCTCCATAACTTTGGCGAGTTGCTTTTTTCTCTGTATAATCCATTTTTACTACCCTTCCTTTCTAAAGAACAACAGTGAGCCCACGATTTTCTATCAAATTTATAATTTTTATCCTAATTCTACCATTGCTTGTTCATACTGCTCTTTATTTGGAGCTTTTCCATGCCATCCTGCCTGATTTTCCATAAAAGAAATACCTTTTCCCTTAATTGTTTTAGCTATTATACATGTTGGTTTTCCTTTTGTGTTCCTTGCTTGCTCAAATGCCTGTAAAATTTCACCTATATTATGACCATCAACTATAATAGATTCAAATCCAAAACTTTTAAACTTTTCATCTATTGGATATGAACTCATTACTTCTTCAATAGTTCCATCTATCTGTAAATTATTATTATCTACTATTACACACAAATTATCAAGTTTGTATTTACTTGCTGTCATTGCAGCTTCCCATATTTGTCCTTCTTCTATTTCTCCATCTCCTAATATAGCATAAACTCTATAATTTTTATTATCTAATTTTCCTGCAATTGCCATTCCATTTGCAACAGATAATCCTTGTCCTAAAGAACCTGATGTCATATCTATTCCATTAACTTTATTCATATCTGGATGCCCCTGTAAATTACTACCTATATTTCTAAATTTTGTTAAATCTTCTAAAGGAAAATATCCTCTCAATGCTAATGCTGAATATATTGCTGGTGAACAATGCCCTTTTGACAAAACTACTCTATCTCTATCATTCCACTTTGGATTTTTTTCGTCAATATTTAATTCATTAAAATATAAAACAGCTAAAATATCTGCTATAGAAAGCGAACCTCCTGGATGTCCTGATTGTGCACTATAAACTGCCGTAACAATTCCCTTTCTTATTTGTTTTGCTTTTTTTTGCAATTCACTAATTTCATTAATTTTCATTTATAATATATACCTCCTTTATGCTATACTTTTATATTTCGATTTTTTTATATTACTATTTTACTATATTAATAAAAAAATATCAATTATTGTAACTTATTTCCTTTGATTTTATACACAATTTATGTTAATATATTATTAAGGTTATAGAGAATTTGATATATTATACGAAAGAGGTGATAATATGCTAAATAAATTTTTATCTTATATAAAAAAACTTGATGAAATTGCATTAAAAATATTAAAAAAAGGAATTTTTAGTTGTTTTGCACTATGCATATTTTCTTGTATTATTCTTATTACATATCTATTATTTATACATACACAATACACATATTTGCTAGGTATTACATTGTTTAGAATTAGTTTAATTTTTAGTATAGAATTCATTATTTGTGCTTTTGTATCAGATTTTATAAAAAACGGAATTAGTATTTTATAATTAGTTTTATATAATAGGAAACGTCAATATGAATTTCTTTTGAAATAAAATATATATTTTTGAAAAAAGCGCATTGAAAATAATTGAGCTAGAACTTCTAAAAATTTTTATGGAAAGAGTTCACGCTTGTCGTGGAAGGGTGCCATAAAAATTTTTTAGAAGTTCTGTGAAAATTATTTGAACGAGCATTTTTGAAAAAATAATATTTTATTTCAATTAGAATTGAGAAATTAAAGTTCCTATTATATAAAAAAGCAAGCCTAAGATTTTTCTAACGCATAACTTATCCGTAATTCGCTACACTCATACGGCTAAGAAATCTATAAAATGCAAATTTTAAGAAAATCTTAAGCTCAAATTTTTTAATCCTTTATTCCAAAAATTAATTTTACAATACCTCTTAAGCATTTTGGAACTTTTTTTACAACAATAGTCATATGTATTCTCCCTCCTTTTTAGCATGCTAACCACATAAAACCTACACATACAACAATTAGACCAATTATAAATAGCCAACCTGTTATTGGAAGTAACAATACTAATAACATTCCCAGTCCCAAGCCAATTAGACATACACCTAAAGTTTTCTTTAATACTCCTAACATAACAATTACCTCCAATAACATTTTTATATATTATATTATTTTCAAACATTATTGGTTACAGTTATGTTAATTAATTTTATTATATTGTATATATATTTATTGAGATTGAGTAATATTTTCTTCATTTTTTTGAATATTAAGCTGTTGCAACAATTGTATAATATCAATTTGATTATTTTCATAATCCATATAATACTGTTTATTTCCTCCATTTTCTTTAATATATACTCTATCTGCTACATTATTTGTTAGCTCTTCTCCTGTTTTTGTCATTAATAGATATTTTTTATCTTTTTGAGCCACAATAATATCATAATCTGGTATAAATAATATTCCATAAGTATTTGTTGTACCTTGCTCTGCTGTACATCCTAAACTTTCATATTTCAAGTCTATTACTTTTTCACCAGTAGTTGCGTTCAAAAATCCCCATAAATTATTTTGCTTAACTGGAATTAAATCATCTAAAATAATATATCCATTTGTAATTCCATTTTCTTTAAAACTATTTGTCTTAACTCCGATACTATCATAATCAGGATATACTATTAAATTTCCATCTGTATCCATAATTCCATATTTAGAATTTTTAGATACTAAATAATAATTATATTTACTATCTATCTTTTTTATACTATCATATATTAATTCTACTTTTGTTTGTTTGTTGCTTGAAATAATCCCTACTTTTTGATTACTTGTTACTAAAAAATCTGATGTAGATGGCATATACTGTATATCATCATATTTTACTTCTAATATTGTTTCTCCTGTTAATATTGAAACCACACCAACCTTTTCATTTGATTCAACCACTATCATATTATCTAAAACTATTTTTCTATTATTTAATGTATCAGAAATTAATGCATCATATCCTAAATCATTAACTTTTTTTTCATAATAATTAATCAAAAATGGCATAGTATATATTTCTATGTTATTTTTTTCATATGAAAAACTAACATTAAATGCTTTTTCCATTCCATCTACTGTTGTACATAAAACACCATTAATTTCAATTATTGGCTCATCAATTTCTACCTGTTCTGTTTTTATTGCAGTTTCCTTAGAATTTGCATCATATTTATTAACTATATTTGAATTTAGTGTGAATGTAGTAATTTCATCTTCGGATTTTACATAACATTTATTAGAATCTTCAGACAAATTTATATAATCACCACTGTAGTCTTCATAATCAAAATATTTTGCAATTTGTCTAATTGGAACATATATTTTAGAATTTTCATCATCAAATATTAATATTTGTTTTATTTCTTCATTTAACTTTCCATTTAGCATTAGAGTTGTTGTTGTCATTTTTAAATATACAATTATCCCTGCTACTGCAATACTTAATAATACTAATATAATTATTGCTATTAATATTATTTTTGAAATTTTCTTTGTTTTTATATCTTCTTTTACTTTAACATTTTCTTCCTCATACCACTTCATGTTCATCTCTCCCTTTCATATGTATATAATATTATTGCTTAATCTATATATCCATATTTTTGGTAAAATTCATTTCTAAAATTCAATAAATTGTCATTTTCAATTTCTATTCTAACTCTTTCCATTAAATTAGTCAAGAACCTTAAATTATGTAATGATAATAATCTTACACCAAGTATTTCATTTGCCTTTACTAAATGCCTAATATATGCTCTTGTATAATTTTTACATGCATAGCAATCACATTCGTCATCTAATGGATTCCAATCTCTTTCATATGTTGCATTTTTTACAACAACTTTTCCTTTTGAAGTTAATGCTGTACCATTTCTAGCAATTCGTGTAGGTAAAACACAATCACACATATCTATTCCTGCTATTGCTGCTTCTATTAAATAGTCTGGCGTTCCAACTCCCATAAGATATCTAGGCTTTTCTTTAGGCATTAATGGAGTTGTATATTGTAGTATATCTAAAAATGTTTCTTTAGGCTCTCCTACACTTATACCACCTATTGCATATCCTGGTAAATCTAAGGCAATTAAATCTTCTGCTGATTGTTTTCTTAAATCTTTGTAAAATCCTCCTTGAATTATGCCAAATAATCCTTGCTTTTCTATATTTTTATGTGTTTCTTTACATCTTATTGCCCATCTTGTAGTTCTTTCCATTGAATTTTTAGTATATTCATATGTTGATGGATATGGACAGCATTCATCAAAAGCCATTATAATATCTGCTCCCAATGAATTTTCAATTTCCATAACTTTTTCTGGTGTAAATAAATGTTTACTTCCATCTAAATGAGATTTAAATTCCACACCTTCTTCTGTTATTTTTCTTAGTTCTCCTAAACTAAAAACTTGAAATCCTCCACTATCTGTTAGTATAGGCTTGTCCCATTTCATAAAGTTATGAAGCCCTCCTGCTTCTTCTACCAATTTATGACCTGGTCGTAAATATAAATGATATGTATTTGACAATATTATTTGTGCTTTTACTTCTTCTTTTAATTCCTCTGGTGTTAATGATTTCACAGTAGCTTGAGTTCCTACTGGCATAAATATTGGAGTTTGTATATCTCCATGTGGTGTGTGTATTACACCTCTTCGTGCACCAGTTTGTTTACATTCATGTAATAATTCATAAGTTATTGCTTTATTCAAATTTTTCAATCCTTTCTTGTTCTCTATTAGATAATTCCTTTAACCATTCTGCAAATCCTGTACTATCATTATTTCGTAGGAATTCAAAATATTTTACTCTATCCTCTTTTTCTATAACAACAGGTGGTAAATTATTTTTTATTAATTCATAATTTAATAGCAATCTTCCAGTTCTGCCATTTCCATCTTCAAATGGATGAATTTTTTCAAATTCAATATGACATCTTGCAATCTTTACGAATACATTTTGTTCATTATGGTTATAGTTATAAATAAAATAATTCATTAAATTTGGAATTTTTTCTGGCTCTGGTGGTATATGTTCACTACCCCTGATAAAAACCTGTACAGTTCTATATCCTTTTGCTTCATTAATATTTCTGTTAATAATTTGGTTTAATTCTTTTATAAATCTATCATCAATTAAATTATCGTTTTCTAAATTTTTAAAAACTAACTCTAATGCACTTTTATGGTTAATTGCTTCATATATTTCTCTTGGTTCTTTTCCTTGAATTTTAAAACTATTATCATTATAAAGTATAGCATATGTTTCAGCATATGTAAGTGTACTACCTTCTATTGCATTTGAATGATATGTACTTCTTGTTATTAAGTCTTCTAAATAGGCCTTGTTACTTAAAATAAATTTTAAAATAGTCATTTTTATTTCCTTTCTAATTTTTCATTCCTTTATATACTCAGTGACAAAATCATTAGCTCTTCCATATGTAGCCCCCTAATTAATTAACATTGCATCACCAAAACTGAAAAATCTGTATTTTTCTTTGACTGCTTCATTATATGCTTTCATTATATATTCTCTACCTGCTAATGCAGACACTAACATAAGTAACGTTGATTCTGGCAGATGAAAATTTGTTATTAACCCATCTATACATTTAAATTTATACCCTGGATAAATAAATATATTTGTATCTCCTTCAGTTTCTTTTACCATTCCTGTTTTCTCATCTGCAATAGTTTCTAATACTCTACAAGATGTTGTTCCAACAGATATCACTCTTTTTCCTGCTTTTTTGGTTTCATTTATTTTTTCTACATCTTCTTGTTTTATGTAAAAATGTTCTGAATGCATTTCATGTTCTTCAATATTTTGTACCTTTACCGGTCTAAATGTTCCTATTCCAACATGTAATGTTACATTTGCTATTTTTATTCCTTTTTGCTCTATTTGCTTTAATAAGTCTTCCGTAAAATGCAATCCTGCTGTTGGTGCTGCTGCTGAACCATCATATTTTGCATATACAGTTTGATATCTGTCCTTTTGTTTTAATTCTTCGTGTATATATGGTGGTAATGGCATTAACCCTATCTCTGCCAATATTTCATTAAATATGCGACTATATTTGAATTTTACTTTTCTTGTTCCTCCATTCATTATTTCTAATACTTCCGCTTCTAATATTCCATTTCCAAATATAACCTTAGTGCCAATATGTAATTTATTTCCTGGTCGCACTATTGTTTCCCATATATCGCCTTCTATTCTATTAAGTAAAAGAAATTCTACATTTGCTCCCGTTTCTTTTTTACCATATAATCTTGCTGGTAATACTTTTGTATTATTTCTTACTAAGCAATCTCCTGGTTCTAAATAGTCTATAATATTTTTAAATACTTTGTGTTCTATTGTTTGATTTTTTCTATTTAATACCATTAATCTTGATTCATCTCTTTTTTCTATAGGTGTTTGTGCAATTAATTCTTTTGGTAAATCATAATAAAATTCTGATACTTCCACTTAACCTTCTCCTTTTATTATTTTTATATTTCGAGTTATATTTTTACATAATTGTCTTATATATTCTATTATATTTTCTGGCTCCTTAAATTCTTTTATTATATATGAATATTTAAAATTTGATGATTTTGCAGGTTTTAATGTATAGACTATTGAATCTAATCCTACTTTTTGATTTAGTGCTTGTATATTACAATTCATATAATCTACATACCATTTTTTTAAACCTTCTAAATTTTCTGTTTTATAACCATATTTTTCATAATCATGAAGTGCTGGAATATTATAATTATATTCATTTAATGTTCTTTCAAGTGAATGTAAAAATTCATGTAAAAAAACCTCTTCTGGAAATGTGTTTATCCTTACATCATATTTATAGGTATAACTAGTTGAACTATTAGGTAATCTTATATTAGAAAATCCTATTCCATAATAATCCATATATCCTAAACCAATCCAATCATTTACTTCTATATCACTATTGTGTTTTTCATCTCCTAATCGTACTACTACAAATATATGATCATAATCATTACTATTTATTATGTCCTTGATTTGACTTTCTACATCTTCTGGTCCTACATAATACCCAAATTGCTCATCATAAGACAAACTTGTTATTGGTTCTGGTATTTCATAAATATCACATTTTGCTGTCATTTTATTATTTGTAAGTTCTTTGCACGCATCTTGAAATCTTATTATTGTTTGATTTATATCTCTTTTATCGCTATTTGTAATTGATAAATTTACATTTTTATTTTCAACATTTACATCTATACTTTCAAAAATAAAGCAAGCAAATTTCCATTCTGTACTATTATCTGCAATACCCGACTCCAATCTAAAATCTGTAAACCACACTTCTCCTCTCGCATTTCCATCATTTCCTCCAAGTCTAAAACCAATTTCTACTTCTTCTCTATTTTTAGAATTAAATATTAGTGCTATTTCTTTCCATTCATCTGTTGTTCCCTGTATTGCAACAGACCTTTCTGTTGAACCCACTATTGATATTTGTGCTCCTATTCCTTTTTTGTCTATTTCTGAAACTACATTTTTTGTCTTTACTTTACATGTTAATCTATATGGTGTATTTTTATCTACTTTTATAGTTTTTGAAAACATTGCATCATTATAATCTTTTGAATATATTTTATAACTACTTGTATCTGTATATTTTATTTCATTATCTCTAACAAATTCAGTTATACCTGCTTTTTCTATATTTCTTACAAAATCATTAAAATTGTTTTTGTTATAAACTTTAATTACATAGAATAATACAATGAACGTTATTATTAAAATGATTATATTTAATATTTTAACAATAATTTTCCCATTTCTATTTTTCATATTCTTCTTCCTTTTATAAATAATTTAATTTATACTAAATCATGTCATATTCTATTACAGTAATAGTTTTTACATTAATTTTTGAAAGTTCATTATTTGCATCTTCATAAATTACTTTTCTAAACATATTTTCAGATTTTATTTGTAAATCTAATTTAGAAATATCTACTAAAAGTTGAGTACTTAAATCCATTCCTACTGGTAAAGTTTTATTTTGATTTTCATAATATATAATGTTACTAAATGCTATTGCATTTGTTCCTTTTTTTAAATTTATTCTATATAAATTTATATTTTTTTCTTCACAGTTTATAATATTATCTATTTCTTTTTGTGGATCTATATTAAATAAATTTAAATTCCTAGCATCTAAAGGTTCATCTTTTGTTGCTTTATATATTGAAAGTTCATTATCTATTTGAATTTTTTCTAATGCATCTTCTATATCATCAATTATACTTTCTAACATTAATTTATATCCTAATTGTTTAGAATCATTATTTATATCCAATATTGCAAATTTATCTTTCGGAACTTCTCTGAGCTTTTTATTTGCTATTTCAACAACTTTTGTTGTACTTTTCCCTATTCCTCCAAATATATCAAATTCTTCTTTTCCCCATATAACTTTTTCTTTTTTCTTTTCTTCCTTTAATGCCTTTAAACTACTTTCTATATCTTTTAAACTAGCTTCTTTATTTTTTACTTTATTTAAAGTTTCTAAAACATTCGTTGTTGTTATAAACAAACTATTTAATTCACTTTTAGAAAGTTTATCTCTTTGAATTCTATCCATATCTTTACCAAATTTTTCTAAATCTTCTTCATAATCAAATCCCTTGGGGATTGGTATTACATTTAATGTTTCTTCTTCTCCTTCTGCTAATTGTTCAACTTCATCTTTATTACTGTATTTCCAAAATTCAAATATACTTCTTTTATGCTTATAAATCTCTTCAATATATAATGTAGCATTTTCAATTTTCTTTTGTAAATTTTTATTTTTTAGCTTTAATGCATTAATATCCATTACAAGATTTTTTATTTCATTTTGTTTTTTACCATATTCTTTACCTATATTACACAATTCTTCTATTGTATAATTTTCTTTTATTCTTAATTGTATATCACTTGTTTCAAAATTATTAGTATTTGCTTTGCTTTGTTGTTTTAATATATCTATTTTATTTTCTTCTTTTCTTTTATTTTTTTTAGAAAATTTAAAAAAATATTTTACTTTTCCAAAAAAAGTTTTTTTACATTCTAAATATGTTGAAATCTGCTTTTCCTTTGATAAATATTCATATTCTAATTCTTTTGAAGTTTGATTTAATTTTTTTAGTTTTTCTTGCAATTCAATTATTTTATTACTACTTATTTGATTTTTTTCCATTAAGCTTATACATTCATTTTTTACAAAATGCGCTAATTCTTCATATGTTATTGTTTCATCATTAAATTCAAAATCGATACTTCCTTTTTTACTTATTCTTGTTTCAAATTTATAATAAAATGATAGTTCACTCTGTATAATAAATAATGCTTTTAATAGCTTATAAAACTTATTGGCTTCTACTTTATTTTCTAGATGAATTCTATATGTTGATTTTATTTTTTCATATATATACGTTTCTCCTACAATATCTATTGATAAATTATCATTTTTGTCATATACTTCATATATAATTGGCCATTCTTGTGTAAATAACCATAAATAATTTTCTAAATCTTCAAACTCGGATTTTTTTAAATATTGATGTGAATACTCTACGTTGCTAATTGGTACAAATATTTTACTTGTACGTTTTTTTTCAATTATCTTTTTCAATACAAAGAAAAATGCTGAATAATCTGAATCTTGTATTGATAAAATCATAAAATATTTATCTGTTACTTCTGAATAATATATTTGCCATATATAATTGTGCTTATATTTTATCTTAAATGGAATTTTTTTATTTAATTCTTTCTGTTCTTCTTCTAATTCCTCTATATCTTCTATAGTTACTTCATTTAGCATTTCTAAAAATATTTCATGTTTTATTTGATTTTCTTCACTATTTGGAATTAAATATGAATATAAGCTACTTGCTTTTTCATATTTTTCTTGAATTGTGTCTAATCTATGCGTTGGAGAAATTATTATTTCTATATCTTTTGCTATTATATATCTATATTGCCTATATTTATATTCCATATCTATTTTTGTTGCTCTATAATTTATTGGTTCTACTTTTTTTAAAACAGATGGTATTTTATTTAAATCTAGACCTATATATTCTAATTTTTGTTCTATGTCCGTCTTTTCTTTCTTTTTTCTGGGCACAATTATACCTCCTTATTCTATAATGTCATAAAAATTACAAAATTCATATCCTTTTTCTCTTAAATATGAAATTATTTCTGGTAATGCTTCATATGTTGCACTTTTATCAGCTGCATCATGCATTAATATAACTACATTATTTTTTTCTCCTATGGTTTCTTTTAAATATGATATTTCTTCTTCTTTTGTACTCTTTCCTTCTGCATCTCCTGTCAATGCATTCCAATCTACATGTGCTATATTATTACTATCAAGCAAAGCTATTGCTTCTTTTTTTATTTGCTTATATTTTCCTCCTACACTTCCTCCTGGAAATCTAAATAAATGAGAATTATAATTTGGCTCTCCTAATGCATTTTTTATAGCATCATTTGTTTTATTATATTCGTCTAAAACAGTTTGCGTATTTGTATATATTTGACTATATATATGTGAATATCCATGATTTGCTATATAATGCCCTTCTTCATATTCTCTTTTTACTATGTCAGGATATAATTCTACTCTACTTCCTAAAACAAAAAATGTAACTTTAATATTTTCTGTTTTTAATAAATCTAGTATTGGAATTGAAATTTCTCTTGATGGTCCATCATCAAATGTTAAAAATGCTCTTTTTCGTTCTGACGAATATATATTTGATATATTATCTCTTCCTTTTTGAGTTAGTTCTGGCAATTTAGTTTCTGGACTCTGAACACCTATTTGTACTATGTTTTCTTGTTCTTCTTGTTCTTGTTTTCTTTCTTGTTCTATAATTGCTAATTCATTACATTGCTTTTCATATTCTTCTGCACAATTTGCATGCTTTTTTGTAATAGCAAAATAATCAAAATGATGTACAACTAATATTAAAAGTAGTGTAAATATTATAGCTATTATTGTTATATTAAATCTTCTGATTTTGTATTGCCTTTCTATTGATACTAAGTCCATTTTTTATCACCTGTTTTATTATTTAATTCATTTATTCCTTTTCTTTAGAACTTCTATATCTCCAAATAATCTTTCCTGATTTGTATCTACTTTGCTCCTTCTTGATAATTCTAATAATCCTGAAAATGCTGTTACTACTTCTTGCTTTTTATGATTTTTTATTGAAAATAATTTATTGAATATAAATTTTCTATTTTTTATTAACACTCTATACATTTCTTTTACTTTACTTGAAACTGTATATGTTTCTGTTATTGCAATTTTTTCAATATTTTTTGCGTTTTGATTTATTTTTGATTTATTTTTTTCAATTAAATTTTTATATACTTCTGAAACTATATTCTTTTCATATTCTTTTTCTAATTTTTGTTTTGGTAATTTTATATCTTCTGCTACCTTATAATATCTTTTTGAATATTCTATATAATTTTCTTTTAATTTTTTACTTATTTCTTTATATTTTTTGTACTCTATTATTCTTCTTATTAATTCTTCTTCTGATACTTCTTCTTCATCTGCTTCTTGATTTGGTAACATTTTTTTTGATTTTATGTATAATAATGTTGACGCCATAACTATAAATTCACTCGTTATTTCTAAATTCATATTTTCCATTTCTTTTATGTACTCTATATATTGGTCTGTTATTTCACTAATATTAATGTCATATATTTCCATTTTGTTTTTATCTACTAAGTGACATAATAAATCTAATGGTCCTTCAAAATTATTTATTTTTATTGAGTATTTTTTTGTTTCTAAAGTTAATATATTATTCATAGTTGCTCCTTGTTTAAATTCTTTTACTATTTTACTATATTGGGCAAAAAATATCAAGTATAATTTTATGTTTGTAAAATAAAAAAGCGAGCCTAAGATTTTCTATTAAATGCAAATTTTCAGAAAATCTAAGGCTCGCCATATTTCTCTAGTACAGAAAATTCTCCTACTAGGAGAATTTTCCTACTATATAAAAAAGTACACCTCATTAGGGTGTACACCATCTATTATTCTGCTGATGATTCTGTATCTTGAGTATCATAAGCTGATAATATTGCTGATTGAATTTTTTCTCTTGTTTCAGCATTAATTGGATGAGCTATATCTTTAAATTCTCCGTTTGGAGTTTTTCTACTAGGCATAGCTATAAATAATCCATTTTGGCTTTCGATAACTTTTATATCGTGAATTACGAATTCATTATCGAATGTTACAGAAGCAACAGCTTTCATTCTGTTCTCTGAATTTACTTTTCTTAAACGTACATCTGTTATTTGCATTTTGTGCACCTCCACTGTTTTATTAATTATACATATATTATTTCTTATGTATAATTATATTATTCTACTAAAAAACTTTTTTTCCTTCTTTTTTTACAAATTTTTTATTATTTTTTCACATTACACTTTTATTTAAACTTTATATGCAAATAAATAGGTTATTTTTTTATAAAATCATTGAAATATAAGATTTTCATTACATTCCTCGGCTACCTTACATACGCAAATAAATTCTAAAATTAAATCCATGGCACCTCCCAAACGGTTTTGGGTTCCTCCATGGATTTAATTTAAGAATTTATAATGCTTTTCCAGTCGCATTCGTCATTTCATTCAAATTCTTATATTTCAATGTTGCTTGAGAAAATTCATATAACAAGCATTATATTGTAACTATTCAAGTAATAATTTATAATCATTATTAATAAAATGTATTGTAAAAAGTGCAATATAAGTATATAATTATATAAAAATAAAAAAGGAATGTGAATAAAAATGCCAAATATAGAAAAAATAAAAAAATACAAAAAAATACATATGATTGGTATTGGTGGAATAAGTATGAGTGGTATTGCTGAAATACTAGTAAACTGGGGCTTTACAGTAACAGGCTCTGATTTTTGTCAATCCGAAACTACTGATACATTAATTTCAAGAGGAATTAATGTATGTATAGGACATAACATAAATCTTGTTTCTAATGCAGATTTAGTTGTTTATTCTGCTGCCATAAAACAAGATGACCCAGAAATTATTGAAGCAAAAAAGCTTAATATTCCAATAATTGAAAGAGCTGATTTTTTAGGTGAACTTACCAGATGTTTTGAAAATACTATTGCAATTTCTGGAACACATGGTAAAACAACTACAACTTCAATGGTTTCACTTTGTTTTATAGAAGCATTGCTTGACCCTACAATTCAAGTTGGTGCAAATTTAAAACAAATTAATGGTAATTATAAAATTGGAAATAGCGAAAACTTCATTATTGAAGCTTGTGAATATGTTGAAAGTTTTTTAAAATTTAGTCCTAAATCTGAAATTATTTTAAATATAGATAATGACCATTTAGATTATTTTAAAAATTTTGACAATATAAAAAATGCTTTTATAAAATATGTAAAATTATTACCAGATGATGGCTTTTTAATATTAAATGCTGATGATGATAATTGCTTATTACTTAATAAATATACTAATGCTAAATGCATTACTTATGGTATAAATAATAAAAATGCAAACTTTATAGCAAATAATATAATTTTTGATAATAATGGTTTTGCTGAATTTGATGTTATATATAATAACCAATTTTTTGCACATATTAAGCTTTCCATTCCTGGCAAACATAATGTACTAAATTGTCTTGCGTGTATTGCTTTATGTAATGAATATAATATTTCTACAGAAACTATGAAAAATGCTTTACTAAAATTTACTGGTGCTAATAGAAGATTTGAGTATAAAGGTAATATTAATGGAGCTAGCATTTATGATGATTATGCACATCACCCTACTGAAATTACTGCTACCGCTAATAGCTTAAAAAACAAGACATATAATAATTCTTGGGTTGTTTTTCAACCTCATACTTATAGTAGAACTATAGAATTATTAGATGACTTTGCACAGTCATTATTAAATTTTGATAATATTATTATAATCGACATATATGCTGCTAGAGAAACAAATACATATGGAGTTACCTCACAAGATTTATGTAAAAAAATAGTTTCTTTAGGTGGAAATGCTATTTATATTCATAGTTTTAGCGAATGCGTTTCTTATTTAAAAAATAATTTAAAAACTGATGATATTTTAATAACTTTAGGTGCTGGTACTGTAACTGAAATTGGTCCTATGCTCTTAGAACAAATCAAAAATCCTTAATATTTAAATAATAATATATTAGAACCCCGACACTATGTCGGGGAACATTTATTTTACTTCTCTCATTTGCTTTATCATCATATCTCCAAATATTGCATAACCTTTTGTTGGATCATTTACTAATACATTTGTAATTGCTCCTATAAATTTTCCATTTTGAATAATTGGAGCTCCACTCATTCCTTGTATTATTCCTCCTGTTTTTTCTAATAATTCTTTGTCTGTTATTTTTACTAGCATACTTTTATTATCATAATTATTTGTTACATATATTTTTTCTATTTCAACTTCATATTCTTGTGGCTTATTCCCATCAAGACTGGCTAGTATTACGGCTTTTCCTTCTTTTATTTCTTCTCTTAGTGCTACATCTAATTCTTTTGCACTATTTATATTTAATGATGTAAAATTGCTCACATTACCATATATTCCAAATTCCGTATTTTTATATATTTGTCCTATATTTTTCTGATTTTCAACTGTTCCTTGTATTTTTCCGGGATTTCCTTTTTCGCCTTTTATTATAGATAACACTTTTGTTGTTAAAAATTCACCACTTGATATTTTTATTAATTCTCCTGTATCTATATCTGTTATTCCATGACCTAATGCTCCAAACATTTGCGTTTTTGGCTCATAATATGTTACAGTTCCAACTCCTGCTGCACTATCTCGTACCCATAATCCTATTTTATATTCATCTACATTTGTTTTAGTTGGCTTTATACTACATTCTAATGTTTGACCATCATGTAAATATTTAATATCTACATTTTCTCCCTTTGATGAATTTACTATTTGTACTAAATCTTTTGTACTTGCTATATTTATATTGTCTACTGATATTATTGTATCTCCTTCTTTTATTCCTGAGTTTTCATATGGTTTATAACTGATACTGTCTTCTCCTTGTATTTCAGACATTCCGACTACCAATACTCCATTTGTATATAATTTTATTCCCGCTATTGTACCAACTGGTATTACTGTTGTTTTTGGTATTATACTTACATTTACATCTTTAACATCTACAGTATTAAATAGATTTACTTTTAATGTTGTTTTTCCTACTCCATCTAAATCTTTTGTTTGTATTTCACTTGATGTTAATACGGTTTCATATTCATTTTTAATTTTCGAAATTTTTATTCCAAAAATTGTATTTATATTTATATCTTCTCCTTGAAATACTATTATATTATTAGGAATTGATGATATTGCCAAAACATATGTGTATATAATTAATAAAATTGCAATAATAAAAATTTTTTTAATTATTTTCATTTTTTTCTTCCTTCCTAAAGAATTTTCGTTGAATTATTAATTTTTAAATTTTGATTTGAAAATTTTTCAACTTTTTTCCTTTATCAAGGTGAGATTTCGTTTTCTCTTTATTATTATTGCTTTTTTTATTAACTTTTTATACTGGTTTTCAATAGAAATTCTGTATATATGCCACATTTAATGAAATACTTTTTTACTTTTTATAAATTGCTCCAGAATCATTTTTGTATAATAATTCCATATTTGAAACTAAATTTTCTACATATTCTTCTGAAAAATTAGCATTATAAAAATATATAATGTAATTTACTTTTTCTAAATTAATTGAATTAGGAACATAATCATAACCCATTAATTTACTAGCCCAACTTCTTTGATAATAATTTCCTATTATAGAAACAACATCTGTATAATCTATTATTTCTCTTGACTTTTTCAATAATTGTTTTTCCTCTTTTGTATATATAATTCCATAACTTTTTTTATTTAATATTATATTAACATTTTCATAATATACATTACTTAATGATAATATTAAACTTAGTAATACTATAAGCATTGCGTTTATATATATATTATGTTTAGTTATTAATTTATCTATCCATTTACCAATAATTATAAAACATATTCCCCATAATATAAACAAATTTTTTATTAAATAGTATAAAGATATTTTACCAAAATATACAACTATTGCCAAAATTATTATGTATAGCACTATATCTACAAATACATAATATATATATTGATTTTTTTGTTTTTCCTTTATAAATAAGTATATAGATAATGGAAGAATAATTATAAAATTGGAATATATATCTCTATAAATAGGTCCTTCAACTAATATCCCAACAATTAATTCGTTTACTTTCTCTTTTTCATAAAATATATGATACTGTAAACCACATATTAATGGAATTATAATTGTAACAATTCCTAATATTATAAATCTTGAATTTACATATTTATTATTTTTTTCTTTATTATTGTACATTCCAAATAATATTTCCGCTCCATATATGAAAGGAACAAATACATAATAAGAAAAAAATAATGAAAAATTTAAAATAAATAGACATATTGTATTTATTTTAAAATCAAAATCCTTATTACTGTAATTCTGAAAAAAAATAAAAATTGTATTTATTACAAGTATGCTTATTGTTAAATATGAAAAGCCATAACATATACTATTAAATGCATACCCTAATGTATATAATATTGTCAATATCATTGCTATTATTCTGCTTGTCTTGTTATGGCAAAATTTTAATAATATGGTATTCATTGTTAGTGCTATTAATACTAGTATTAATATATCAAATATTATAAATATTTGATATAAATCAAAATCATCTATGTTTCCACTAAAAATTTTCATTAGTAAACCAGTATTAATATATGCCATTGGCATAAAACCTTTAGCTTCCTCTTTTAGCTCATCTGATTTTGAAAATTGAACGGCTGTATTATAATGTGCAGTTGCATCTATACTAGCATATTTTATATTTAAATCTGTACTATAATTTAAAATACAAATACTAATTACAATAATTGTAATCAATATTTTTTGTACTATTTCTTCTTTGTTTAAATAAAATTTTTGATATTTTTTATCTTTTACAATTTTATATATTAGTATCCCTATAAATATAAAGTTAATTATACTTAAATTGGTAAAGTTTATCTTCACTTTTGTTTCATACATTATATAACAAATTATAGTGTTATATCCTAAAATAATTACAATAGCTGTTATAATACATTCTAATATATTTAATTTTTTGTCAGATTTTTTTACTACTATAAATATGAACATTAATATTAATGATGTCATTATAAATGCTATTTTCATTTTTAATCACATTCCTTCCTAAGGCACAAATACAAAATTAAAATTTGACACAGCAAAAATTGTAATTATTTTTCCACTTTTTTCCTCTTGAACTTTAATATGTAACCAAATACATTATATCTTTATCAAATATGACTTTTTGATTATTTTCTAAATTGTTCTCCTCATATTTAAAATACATATCATAAATTTCATCTTCCATTACTATTTGTTCTATATCTTTTTTTAACCATAATTTGAAAAAAGCCGAATTTATTGTCATTTTTAAATTACTTGATTTTTTACAAATTGGGTTTTTATCTTGATGGTTTATGATAAACATATATGGTTCTTTTGCAATATACGCAAATTTTGTAATTGTAATTCCAGATGTTTCTTCATAATCTTTTATCTGTATATTAATCTCTTCCATTATTCTTTTATCAATCAACTGTCCTTTTCTGTAATAATAGCAATATGAAATTATACTTATTGTTTGTACTACAAAATAAATTATTAATACTCCTAATAATAATTTACTAAATTGAATTTTGACATTTATAAGATTTGAACTCCATAAAAATATGTAAATATACCCTATCATTGCTCCAATTGTAAAGAATATTCTTCCATATAACCTATATGTGCTATATGGTACAGTTAGACATATTATAAGAGATGTTATTATAGATATAAATATTATAACTATTATTTTCATTAATATTGTTTTCTTTTTTTCTACTTTGGAATAATATATTATTCCAAGTATAAAAAAAATAAAAATTATTTGTATATATTTTGGAAATAATCCTATACTTTCAAATATTATACTATATAAATTTAAGAATATTGTTTTGATACTTTGTATTATATTTAATGATAATCTACTTGTCATATTTCCTTTTGTATATATTGCTATAAATATTAAATTTAATGTTATTGCACTACATAAAACAATTAATGCTTGAAAACAATTTCTTCTTCTATCTGCTTTATTGTAATTTTTATTATTTATAACTTGTAATACTAGATAATAACTTATAAATACACCTATATTTCCTTGATAACAAAAAGTAGCTATTAACACACATATTACAGCTTTTATTATATAATTTTTATTTCTATTATACAGATTATTTGCTCCTACAATATATAATAATATACTTGTTGCTATTACTGGAAATTCTATAAATTGAAGATTATCTACATACATAAAATTAAATATTGTTATATATGATATTAATATTATAATTACATCTTCAATTTTATTTTTTGGGCTCTTTAATTTTTTTATTGCACCATATAAATACATAACTGTCAAACACATAATTATTATTCCTATAATATACAATCCTATTATTGCATAATCTATATCTACTCCTTGTATTAAATATAGCAATATACCAGAACAAATTCTTCCATCTTGGAAGAATTTGCTTTGTGTATATTGTTTATATCCATTATTTACCATTTCCATTGTATCTATTGTATAATGAGGATATAAAAAGTTATGAGTTACAATTAATGAAAAGATTAGTATTAATAATATTATTCTTAACCTTTTTATATTTTTTTTCATTCTTTCTCCTTATGTAGTAGCATTATTATTTAATTTATATGAACTTTCTCTTTCTCTACCTAAAGCAGTATAATATAATTGTTGCAATTGTTTTTCTTCATCTGTTTGTCCGTCCTGTAGCACTGTCTTTTCCTAAATTAATTACATATTCAAAACTATTTTCACTGGATGTATTATTCGTATTTTGATTAATTATGCAATCATAACAGCCTGACTCTGTTTGTGGATAATAATATACTATCTGTCCACTATTATTTGTTCCTCCATTTTTTCTCTCAAAATCTATATTTAGAAATCCTTGACAATTGTTAAGATTAATTGAACCACCAGTTAAATTTTTATCAGTAATTTTATGATATTTATTGCCATCTTTTATATAAATCAAATTTTTGTCAATATATTCTTCATTTTGATTATTTGTAACTACTGCATAACCATTATACATTTTTCCACCTATTTGCATTCCTTGAACAAAGCTCATAACTGATACATTGTTTAAAAGTTTATACCAATCTGTTTCACTTAAATTAGGCATTACAAAATCTGCATTATTAAACATTGCATTGTAATTGGCTATTGCTAATTGCAAATTATGTTCTATTGCATATCTTATAACTGCTAGTCTATGCTCATTAAAGTTTGAAGATGATAACTCTGGATCTCCTTCAAAAATGTTTACATTTTCATTAAAATCTGCTCTATCCGTAATTGGGTTACCTTCAACATCACAAGCTTTATTAAATGTCAACCCCGCTAAATTCAGTTCATTTAAAACCTTGCTCGAAAATTCTTGAGCTTTTTCATAATATTCTATGGCTTTTGTATTGCTACTAAAATAACTATAATTATTATGCTTATTATCTATGTATTTTTTTCCATTTAACATTGTAAATGCAATACTTCCATCCCAATAATATTTGACCCCATTTTCTTTTATATATGAACATGATGTTGGGTTATATGGTTGTATATCTGTTCCATCATATATATTTTCTGTTAGCGCATTTTCCTCTACAATGGGTATATCTCTATATGTAATATTACCTGATGGATCTTTTTGCACGTTATTAGGATCTATAAAATATCCTGATTCATTTCTATATTTACCATTAACAATTCCTTGAATAGTTATATAATTATCTAATGTATATGTTATTGTAAAATCATCATCTAGTTTAGGATATCCCTTATATCTACAACTATAATATACATATGACTTTGTTCCATATATTTCTGTACCATTTGCAGCTGAAGTACTAGTATCTGTTTGCTCTATGTTTGCTAAATCATTATTAAAAGGAGAATATATATAGTATCCATCATATAATGTAAATACTATTGCTGGTACATAATCTTTTACTAAATCAGCATTATAACCACTTAATCCAAAATTACGTGCTACTGATGCAAAAAATGTATTTGCAGATGCTTCTATATCTCTTACTTTCGAAGCAGATATATCTGATGTACTACTATTTACAGTATTAAGTTTAAATGCTTTCACCGCATCATATGTTGCAGTTATTAATTTTGAATCATATGTACTTTGTAAATTCAATGTTTTGGTTTGAAATTTCGTGTATTCTGATAATACAATTGATATTGGTAATATGATTATTATAAATATAATTGCTAAACTTTGTAATTTCATATGTATCTTTGTCCTTTCCTATCATATATAACTTAATAAGACCTGTAATTTATTACAAGCCCTATTTATATATAGAATTTTATATTTTTAGACATTATCAATAAAGCAAGTAAACTATTGTTTTCTTAAACTCCATTTACAGCAACTATTCCTGTTGATGATGCTGAAACTTGATATGTATCACTTCCTGCTACTTTATAAAAGAAATTCTTTAATTGTTGAGATATGGTAGAACTAGTATTTTTTACACTAACTACTACTCTATCTCCTTCTTTTAAATTCATTATTCCATCATTCTTTTCTAATTCATCCCATATTTGAGTTGTATATTTTGAATAATATACATTTTCTCCTATTTTTGTACTCTCTGCTACTGTTGCTTTCTTTCCTGGATTTTCATCTAATACTTGTATTTCCATTTCTACATCATATGCATTACCTGTTGATGAAAGTGTTTGCACAAAAGTTTCATAATTTTCTTCTGTTAACTTTCCTGTTAATCTAATATTATCTACAAATTCATTTGTTGCTGTTTGTATTGATACCTGTGATATATCATCTGTTCTGTCAGAAATTGCCATCAATGGAAAAACAAACATTAATACTGCTGCTAAAAATATCGCAATTATAGTTATTGTTGTATCTCCCATATTTATACCTCCTTTTGATTCATATTACGTTTCTGTATATGTAATTATACGTCGTTTATTTTTATTTGAATCATATAAATTTTCATTTGTTCCTGCTTCTGATGATATATAATTTTCTGTACCATCATAATCTATCATATAAATATCTTCTGCATAAACTACTCCCATACTTTCTGTAAATTTTTTTCCTTCTAGAATTTCATACAATCCTTTTTTATTATTAATATATATTCCACTCTTTCCAGAAGCCTGACTATTATTATCATATGAATAAATATCATATTTCTCATATTGTTTTCTTTCGTCATTGGTATACGGAGTTAATAATGCATCAATTAATTTAGTAGCTCTCTCCTGTGTTGCAATTCCCATAGCTGCTAAATTAATAACATTTGTATTTACCCATTGCCATTCATATGTAATTTTGTTATCGACCTTGCTTCCGTACTCTCATATATTGAGCTACTAATTTTGTTGGTTGTGGATCTTTCCATTTAAATACAATGATATAATTTTCTTTAAATGCTCTATATAGCATTGGCACTATAGTTTCGACCCCAACAGTTCGCTCTTTATCTGCTGACTGCTCTATATATGAATAATCATTTTCTCTATCTCTTAACTGCAAAATAGAATCTGTAGTCGCCCTTACTTTACCAAAAAAGTGGATACTTATGGAAAGTGCTAATATAAATATTAATACTCCAAAAGCAATATGTAAAGCTTCTGTAACATTTTCCATAATATCCCC
This sequence comes from uncultured Clostridia bacterium, assembly GCA_947628835.1. Classification (GTDB taxonomy): domain Bacteria; phylum Bacillota; class Clostridia; order TANB77; family CAG-508; genus CAG-269. The sequence goes on from CANRBL010000004.1 coordinate 58,465, forward strand.
TCCTTACTTTATTGAGCCTTTTTTATAATACATTTATTTACATATCCAGAATCTGAATCATATTCAAATGATACACTATATGCTTTTCCTGTAAGAGCAGCTCCAACTTGTTTTATATCTGTTGCTTTACCATCTGCAGCAACAGTGCTACTCGCTTTATTCCAATTTTTATTAGCACCATCAGCTGTTACTATAGTATTATCTAATGATATTTCTATTTGTTTTGATTTATCTTCTGTATTTGTTAAATTGTTTGAAACTATTGCTTCCAATAATGCATTTACATTTGCTCCTTTTACTTTATTTCCTGTATATTGTATAAATTTACTATTAAATGTATCTACAGCTAACCCATCTACTGAACTTGTATCTGTTGCCCCTTTCGCATTTTGAAATACTATTATACCTAATGAAATAATTAAAATTGATAATAAAATTGCTCCTGCAATTATTAATGCTTTTGATGCATTTTCCATAAATTTTTCCTCCTCTCATTCATTACTAATTTGCATTGCCAATTGTACATGTATCTATATAACCAGAATCTGAATCAAATGTAAAGGATACACTATAAGCCTTACCAGTTTGCGCACTACCACACTCCTTAATATTTTTTACTCTCTTTTTATCTGGCTTTGAAAAAGAGCCACTACTACCACTTGGATTAGTCCAATCACTAGCACTAATTGTTACTTGAATCATTTTAGATTCATCTTCTGTATTTGTTAAATTATTCGCAACTATTGATTGTAATAATGCATTTACATTTGCTCCTTTTACTTTATTCCCTGTATATTGCGTAAATTTACTATTAAATGTATCTACAGCTAATCCATCTACTGAACTTGTATCTGTTGCCCCTTTCGCATTTTGAAATACTATTATACCTAATGAGATAATTAAAATTGATAATAAAATTGCTCCTGCAATTATTAATGCTTTTGATGCATTCTCCATAATTATTTCCTCCTTTTTTACTTTAGTTCTTTATAAAAATATTAATAACGTTTTTTATACTGATAATACTTTTACTTAGTTATTTGTTCAAAATACATGTACTTTACTTTGTTTGTTTTATCATGATATTCCATTTGCGTACATTTGAATTTTATTGAACCATAATATTGCACAAAATCTGATATTCCTCCATTGTATAGACTTTCCATATCATAAGTATTATCATCGTCCATCATATGTACATTTATTTTAATTGAATTTTTATCATTTTCAATATATTTATTGTTATTATCTAATTGTATTTCATTTTTTTTATTATTATCAATAGCTTTATTTATAATTGTTGCAACGTCTACTCCTGAAACTTCTTTTTGATAATAATATTCATATTCTAAATTTTCTTTTTTTGCTGTATTATATTTAATTTTATAATTATTATACACGAGCCACATTGATATGACAATAAATATTATAAAAATAAAAAATATTAATAATTTTTTCATTCTATCCTCTTATATTTTATCATATATTTGCTTATTTTTCAAGTTACGACAATATATTTATATTAAATTTTTGTTTCACTTTTTAGTACAAGTAACTAAATATACTTGTTTGGTTATTTCACTAATTTTTACTTGACACGAGTAATTATCTAATTTTTTATTATCATTAGGTTTGGAATCTAGTTCATTTAGTTCATTCTGTATTAATGATAGGTTATTAACATCTTTTTCTATGTATTGACTTGAACCTGATTTTTTCAATATTACAGCAATATATGTCGTTTCTTGGTTACCTCGAAGGTTTGAAACAGCCACATTTCCAAAATCATATGTATCATTACTTTCTTTTGCACGATTTGCTAATGTTACCACATCATATATTGTTAAATCCTCTCTACCGTCATAAGCAGTAAATTGACTATTAAATTCTTCTAATTGTTGTTTTGCTTGTTCATCATATATTCTAGCAGTATTAGAACCAAATGTGAATATTAGGTAAACAAACAAAGATAAAACCATTATACCAATTAATACACCTGCTGCCATAATTAAAGCTTTTGAAGCATTCTCCATATTTGTTTCCTTTCCATTGTATTTACATATTTTATAATTTACTGAATTTTTCCTGTAAATTCAAAATACATTTCTGTAATTCTTCCTGTATTTTCATCATAACTTACTACTTGTCCATTAAATAATCCTTTTTTCAATTGCATAAATTCATAATATGTTTTTACGTCATCATATATAGAATTATTATTGTTGTACCCATTACTATTAACAATTAAATTATTATAGTCATTACCAACATTTGAAGCTAGCTTAGGACAAATTTGTTTAAATTTTTCTAGTGCAAATTGTTTTTTTTCTTTATCTTCATTAGGATTATTATTATATTGAAATATTGATGTGATATTTGATGCTAATTGCTGTATAGAATTTTTTGAATACCAGCTATTTAAATTTTCAATTTTTCCCATTATTTTATCGTCAACAACATTTTTCGTATCACTTTGTTCATATTCGCTATCTAGAATCAATCTATTTATCTCTGGATCAAAAGCAAATTCATCTTGTTTATTATTAAAGTTAATCTTTATTGTTAATGGTGTATATGCTATATATTTTCCTTCATATCCAATATCTGAATCAGCAGATGATTTTCTTTTATTATAATCTACCACCTTATTTACTAAACTTAATAAATCGTTCCCTCTTAAATTTTCTGTAGCATAACTACCATATTCTTCATTAAATTTTACAACTTGCTCTTGTTGTGTTGAACTTGTATTTTCGTTATAATATTTTGATATTCTATTAAAGGCAATTACTAAAAGTGAAACTACTACTATTGCAAATAATACACCTGCTGCCATTAATAAAGCTTTTGTTGCATTTTCCATAATTTAATACTATACTAGCATACATTTGCTAGTATTACTCCTTTCGTAGTGTGTATATACATTTTTAAACTGATAAGCTGTTAAATGATGATGTCATACTTGTTAATCCTATATATACTAATGGTATTATTAGATATCCTACAAATAAGCATACCATAGGTGCAAATCCTATTACTTTACCAATCATAGCTTTTCTTTGTATCAATCTTTCATTAGATTCTTGTCTTTTTGCTTGATAATAATCTCTCTCAGAATCTAATTCATCAAATGCATCTCTTATTGGTATTTTTTCAACTGCTGCTTGTAAACTTTCTATTATACGTATAAATTGCTGATATGTAACATCATTTTTCATTTCTTCTAGTGCTTCCCATGCTCCTGCTTCATAATTATTAACACATTTACTAATTGGTTCTTTAAATATGTTTGAATATCTTTCTAACCATTCAAGTATTATTTCAACATTAACCCTTTCTATTCTCATTAACATTAAAATAATTGTTTGGAACTGCATTACTTCATCTTCCATTTCCATTTGCCTCATTTTCTTTTGGAAATATAGTAACCATATTGGTACCATATATCCTATTAAAGCAAATACAAATGACAATAATACTTCAAATGCTTTTAAATATTCACTATTAATTACTTGCAATTTTTCGTAAACTCTCTGAGCTGCTGTTGCTATATCATCTTCATCTGCATCAATATAATATTTCGACCTTGACATCTCAAATTCGATTTTTTCTACCGTTACATCTGTTTTTCCTTTAAATTTATCCAAAAATACATTATCTATTTCTGTTAATTTATCTGCTGCTACTTTTTCTTTTTCACTCATCATTCCACCGAATCAAATCATAATCTGTCGTCGGCTCTGTATACACCCAATTAATTGCTACCTGATGTAATATCAAAAATACTATTATTGATACTATAAAAGTTCCTATAAACGCTACAATTCTATTAACATACAGCCATTCTATTTTTAATTTTGATGCTGCATCTTTTAATAATTCTGTTGTTTTTCTATATTCTTTTGTCCTTTTCTTTGGTATAAATAAATCTACAATTTTCTTTATAATTTTTTTGCTATATAACTTTTGTTGCCATGGATTTTCAGTATTTCTTGTATCAATTGTTGTTGAGCCATTATCTTTTACTTTTCTTATTAACATATATGATACAAATATTAAAACTATCAATAAAAATTGCACTATTGTTCCTGGTTTTCCACTATAAAAAGCTTCTGTAAATGAGAAATTGCCTATTGCCCATTTTTTTAATGGTTCAATACATAATGCAGGAAGTATTGCTATTACTGATAAACTCTGAAATACATAATCTAATTTATCTCTTTTTAATATTTCTAACTGCATTTCTTGTGTTATATTGTTAACATTTTTTAAATATAATGAAGCTCCTTCAACTTTTCTATCTCCATATTCTTTTGTTAAATACGATACACCAGCAAATTCTTTTAAATAACTATTAGGTGCTATATCATAATATTTTTCTAATTCTGTTTCTGGGTCATCTGATATTAAAATTTCATATATTTTTTCACCTTGTCTAGATACGTTTTTTTCATCATCTTGTGATACCTGATATATTGCTTCTTCTACCATATTAAACTCATGATAAGCATGTCTTATTTCTGCAAAAAATTCTAATTGTTCTTTTAACAAATTATTATCTATTTTATCTACTTGAGAATCTACAAATGTATCTAATGCAAAAATTTCAAATATCATTAATATAAACATTAAAAATGGATTTGAAATAGTAATTATAACTGTTGCTAAAACCAATAGAAGAAAAACAATTAATGTTTTTGTTAATATCTTTGATGATTCCCTTCTTGTTACATATTCATCATCTATATTTATAATTTCTAGTCTTCTTCTTAATTTTAATATATATCTTCGTATAAATGGTATTTTTACATATTTTACATATAGTTTTTGATATAATATTTCTAATGAAAAATTATCCTCTTTAGTTCCCTGTTGTAATTTTTGTATTCTTTTGTAATCTGATTTATTCATTGCTTTAGATAATATAACATATGCTATTATAATAAGTACAAATAAACCTACTGAACCACCTGCTATGTATACTAATATTTGATTTGACATTGCTTTCTAACACCTCCTCCTTTGTTTTAAGGTTGAAGCTATTATCTAAGATTGGCAATATTCCAATCCTAATATTTTATATATTTTGCTTTATGTTGTTTGTGCTTTTGGTTTTCTACCTCTTTTTTTAGGTTTTATTTCTTCCTCTGGTATAGTTATTTCTTCTGATATTTCTACATTTTTCTTTTTTGTTTGTTGTTCTTCCATTATCTCTGTTTCATTTTTAGGTTGTTGTACAGCCATTTGGGCCATTTTTTTATTTTTCCCCCAATGTCTTTCTATAAATTCTTCAAATTTTTCAGCATCTGTTTCATCCATATTTATTTTCATTTCTCTAATATTTTGGTCTGATATTTTATTTGTTATTACATATTCTCCGTCTATATACTCTAAAATATTTCTATGTATATATAATTGTCTATCTGTTGTTTTTGTAAAGAAATGAGTTGCATTATCAAAAAATTTATCAAATTTTCCCTCTAATGTTTTTTCATTTCTATGGTCAAATGTATATTCATTTTTTTCTTCAATTGGAATACATTCTGTTATTCTTTCTACATATCTTTTTCCTTTAAAATCTTTTGTTAAATGTATATCAAAGTTTAAAACTTGTACAACTTGCTCTTCTGCTGTTTTTTCATCTTTGAATACTCCTGCTCTTAACATTGAGTTTCTAAGTGCAGTTACTAAGTTTGGAAATGTTTTAGCATGGTGAGTAAATAATGTAAACTTAGATGCAACTTGGGCTGCTTGTATCATCCAAGATGCTACGGGGTCTGTTGCAAC